>CALLNY010000090.1 GCA_938005475.1 uncultured Bacteroidia bacterium
TATCCTTATCCTATTTTCAAGTAGTGTTGCCCAGTTGGCATTCTTGTAATTTGTTCTATACATAAATTGATCGGATGAATCCAGATTAAACGGCGGATCAATATAGATTGTTTGCACTTTTTCTCTGAATTTTGGTAGTACTGTATTCAATGCTTGATAGTTTTCGCTCTTTATCAGCCAGCCATCTAATTGATTATCTAAATCATCAAATAAATTCAAAATCTCAAGTTCTAAATCTTTAAAATACTTTGTGTCGATAGGTAAATGTTTGTATTTTTGAGTTAAATGTTTACCTGTTAAGTTGCTTTCAAAAATGTCTTCCACTTTAAAGTTTTCTTCTATCATTCCCAGTTCCTTCCATTCTTTAAGTTGTTCTTCAATATTTTGGTGGTTAATTATATTTTCTATCACAGAAATTCCATCTTCTTTATTGGCTATCCTATCCAGTGTAATCACATAATTGCTGTTTTTTACAAACTTTGGTTTATTCCATAACTTTACCAGTTCGTCTTCAAACTGAGAAACAAAATCGATTATTTTAAAGGCAATATCCTTTAATATAGCAAGTTGATTTACTCTATCGGCTGTCCATTCTTTTGCACCATCCCAAAAATATTGATATGCCCAAAGTTTAAATTGCTCTTGTAAAAACGCTTTTGCATTCTTGTTGATAAAAAAATCTACTTCACTCTGCTTCTCAAATATTCGTATGGCTTTTTCTAGTTGCTCTTCTGTTATTCTTATACCTTGCTTCTTTAATTCTCTTAAAATTTCTTCTGTTTTGGTTACTCTTCCTTTTTCTGAATAATATACGTTTAAATGAATGGTTCCCTCTTCTGTTCCTTCTTTGAATTCATATATCAAACTTTTTCTTTCATTGGCTTTTTTGTGTTCAAGATTACATACATCAAAAAAGAATTTTTGATTTTCAACTTCTATCTCAAGACTTCTAAATATTTTGTCAGTTTTTACATAATAAAGCATCTGGGTTTTCCAAAATAAAATAACATCTTTATCATTTGTATATATTTTTTCATACACATTATTGTGAAATGGTGTAGAGTTGAAATAAATAGCCCCACTTTCAGTGAAATATTTTTTAAAGAAAGAATATAGTTTATCAAAAAGTTCTTCCCTAAAATTAGGATATTGCTGTAAGGCTTTGGATACATCATTTTTAAGAATTTGTTCAATTTTTTGGTAGTAGTTGGATTTGATTTTCATTAGATTGACGAAGCCACCTTGTCCTTGAATTTTAGCTCCGATAAAAATATCTTGAAGGGTTGTGTAAAATATTTTTTCTTTACTTTCTACCATGGAAAACAATCATTAAAACTTAAGAGCAAATATAAATGCTTTGTTTAATTAGAGAGTGTTTATTATAAATTTAACTTTTGGTATTAATGAGATTTTATGGACAAATTTTTCCATTGAAAGACGGTGTGATTATGAATGGTTTCAAAAACTTGAAGGCTTGCATGATGGTTAATAGAGGGGGCGTATACAGGATTTTTCGTAGAGATAGTTTCAGGATTGACGATTACGTAAGCGTAGTCCCATAAACCTGTTGATAAGATACTACGAAGAATGGTACTTCCCCCTTCTATGAGAATACTACCAATTTGATACTGTTTGTAAATGGTAGAAAGGTTATTTTTCCAGTCATGCATATCATGCACTTGTAAGAAATGCCAATGGACTTTTTGGTCTTGAATTTTTTTATTGATAGTAATTCCGTGACGATTAGAGAAATACTGTTGAGGGTTTATTTCTGCGTGAGTATCAAGAAGGATGATGGTGGGATTTTTTCCAATGGCATATCTTAAATTGAGTTGGGGTTTATCAATGAGAACGGTATTTTTTCCGACTAAAATTGCTTGATGATTAGCACGTAAAGCATGGGTGAAGTATTGGGTATAGGGATTCGAAATGAATAATCGATGTTGAGTATCGCCCATAATTTTATTTTGGTATTCTGCCCATTTGAGAGTAATGAGGGGTCTATGGTGTATTTGATTGACATAAAAATGTTTGTTGATATTTTTTTGGATAGGTTCAAATTGTTGATGTGCTAAAAAAACTTTTATGCCTGCTTGTTGTAATTTTTGTATTCCTTTACCTTGGACATGAGGATTAGGGTCTAGAGTTCCAATTACCACACGGGGTATTTTTTTTTGTAGGATTAAATCGGTACAGGGTGGTGTTTTTTTATGGGAATGACAACAGGGTTCTAAACTCACATACAAGGTACAATCATGATAATCAAAATTTTGAGGTAATTGAGTAATTGCAAGGACTTCGGCGTGGGGTTCACCAAATTTTTGATGCCAGGCTTCTGCAATGACGTTTCCATAAGCATTGGTGATTAAAGCGCCCACTTTGGGGTTAGGGAGCGTGTAGTTAAAAGCGTTTTCTGCCAAGGTGAAACAACGTTTCAAAAGTAATAGGTCGTAATCCGATAAATTATTCATTTTACAAAGATTGAATATCACAAACGGTTACTCCTGCGCCTCCGAAATCTGGATGTTCTTCGCGGAATTGAATATGATTATGCTTTTTTAGCATCTGCCGTACTGCAATTTTTAAAGCTCCGGTTCCTGTACCGTGAACTATCCTAAACTGGTTTAAACCAGCAACTGTCACATTCTCCAAATATTTATCTAAAATTTTTAGTGCTTCCTCTACACGCAAGCCGCGTAAATCCAATTCAGGACTGATATCTAATTTTTTACTATATAACGGTATACTCGAGACTGAATTTTCTACTGATAATGATTCTTTTAATTTTTTGATTTCCTTTAATTTAACTTGTAGTTTCATTACTCCTGCACCGAGCGTGGCTACTTCATTCTGAATTTGTAACACATCAAAAACTTGTGATTTCCATAATACTTTGTCTCCAATTTTGATTTCAGTATTTTCAATGATTTCAGGTTCATGGGGTATTAATTCTTGTAGTTCCTCTGATAATTGTTTTTCTTCTTTTTTAAGTATATCCTGAATAGATTTTAATTTTTGAATATCTTTTTGAGATTTTTTAGCTTCTTTGAGTAATTTTTGAATTTGTAAGATACCTTGTTGTAATTCGGACTGAGCTTTTTTACGAATATCCTTTTGTAAATTTTTACGTTCTTCTTCTAACTTGGCTTTCAATTTTTGGTTGTAGTCGATAAGATTTTGGAGTTGTTCATTTTGGAATTTGTAGGTATCAAGTTCTTTTTGCATTTCAGTTATTTTAGTTTTTAGGTTAAGGTACAATTCTTCAATATTGGATTGAGATTTACCGATTTTATTTTTGGCATTTTCAAGGATAGTAGTAGGGATACCAACTTTTTGAGCAATTTCAAAGGCGTAAGAGGAGCCTGGAATACCTTGAATAAGTTGATAAGTTGGGCTTAAAGTTTTATTTTCAAACATCATAGCGGCATTGACAACTACAGGATGTTGTTCAGCGAAGAGTTTAAGATTAGAAAAGTGAGTTGTAATTACTCCAAAAGCTTGTAAATCAATAAATTGTTCAAGTATAGCTTCAGCAATTGCACCCCCTACTAAGGGGTCAGTACCAGAACCGAACTCATCAATTAAAAATAAGGAGCGAGGGGTCATTAGAGATAACATATTTTTAAGTTGTTGTAAATGAGAGGTATAAGTAGAAAGTTGGTCTTGTAGGGATTGGTCATCACCAATAGATAAAAACCATCGGTCAATCCAAAAGAAATGAGAAGAGGGCTCACAAGGAACTAATAAGCCACAATGTAACATCCAAGTGAGTAGTCCTATGGTTTTAAGGGCAACGGATTTTCCACCTGCATTAGGTCCTGAAATTAATAAGATTCTATGATTATGATCTAATTCAATAGAAAGCGGAACAACGTTATGATTTTTTAAGAGTAGAAGCGGGTGTTTAGCATTTATGATTTTAAGATAAGGTTTTTCGGATATAGTGGGGAATTGTGCTTTTAAATGAATAGCTAATTTAGCTTTTGCATGGTAGTAATCAATTTCCTGTAAATATTCTTCTATTTTGTGGATATCATATAGATAGTTTCGGAAGTATTCAGTTAATTCCAGGAGGATACGCTGTACTTCTTGCTCTTCTTTAATTTCAAGTTCCTTGAGTTCGTTGTTTAATTCAAGGGTTTCAGTGGGTTCAATGAAAAGGGTATAACCTGTATTAGAAATATCATGTACAAAACCTTTGATTTTTCCTTTGAAATCAGCTTTTAGAGGGATGACCCAGCGGTCGTTACGAATAGTGATTTCCATATCTTCAGACCATCCTTGCTGTTTAGCAAAACGAAGGATTTTTTGGAGTTTATTTCTTAAAATTTGTAATTTTTGAGCATATAAAGAACGTATTTCTTGTAATAGAGTAGAGGCATTATTTTTAATTTTTCCGTCATCATCAATAACCTGTTCAATTTTTTTTATCCAGGAGGGGTCATAAACGAACTGATTGGCAAATTCGAAGAATAAAGGAGCTTTTTCTTTGTTAGCGAGCAAAAAAAGTTGAGTATTTCGAAAAATTTTAAGCGCGTTTAAAAGTACTTTCCAGTCATTTTCTTGAACAATAGCGTTTTCTATATGGAGTCTTTGAAGTAGATTCTCAAAACTACCAAAATCGCTGAAAGGGAAATTTCTATCGTCCAACAATAAATTTTTGAGTTCATTTGTTTTTTGTAGTTCATGATGAATGAGAGATAAATCTTGAAAAGGCATAAGATTATTAAAGCGTTGTTTAGTGTAGGAGCTTTTAGAAAATGCTTGTAATATTTGTATAATATCCTGAAAACCAAGTTTTTCACTTACAATGTTATAGTAGTACATAAATTTTAAATATTGAATATAAACAAAAACTACTCACAAAGGATTGTGAGTAGAATAAAATTATGAAAAAAAATGAAAATTATATTTGAGCGTAGTCATAAAAACCTTTACCAGTTTTTTTTCCGAGATGCCCTGCGGTAACCATATTGACGAGTAAAGGACAGGGAGCATATTTAGGATTTCCAAAGCCTTCATGTAAAACTTTGAGGATAGCTAAACAAACATCTAAACCGATAAAATCGGCGAGGGTAAGAGGTCCCATGGGGTGGTTCATACCTAATTTCATGACGGTATCAATAGCTTCTTTGGTAGCAACGCCTTCATAAAGAGTATAAATAGCCTCATTAATCATAGGCATTAAAATACGGTTAGCGACGAAGCCGGGGTAGTCATTAACTTCTACAGGTTCTTTTTCTAAATCTTTGGAAAGGTCTAAAATCGCATTACAAACTTCGTCAGTGGTGTCGTAGCCTCTGATAACCTCAATAAGTTTCATCACGGGGACAGGGTTCATGAAGTGCATCCCAATAACTTTACTGCTTCTTTTAGTGAAGGAAGCTAATTTGGTAATGGAAATAGAAGAAGTATTGGAAGCTAAAATACAATTTGGGGGAGCGTTTTTATCTAAAAGTTCAAAGATTTTAGCTTTTATTTCGAGGTTTTCTGTAATAGCTTCTACGATGATATTCGCATTTTTTACTGCTTCTGTTAAGTCTATTGAAGGTACAATACGACTTAACGTTGCGTTTTTTTGTTCTTCAGAGATAGAACCTTTTTTGACTTGTCTATCTAAATTGGAGGAGATAGTACCAAGGGCATTTTTCAAAATTTCGTGGTTTAGGTCTACAATCGTTACCGAATAACCTTTCAAGGCAAAAACATGAGCTATTCCATTACCCATGGTACCACACCCTACTACAACTACATTTTTGAATTTTTCTATCATGTATTATATCAATTTTAGTTATTTTCTTACTTTTTTTGAGGGAGTTGAATACCTGCTTTTTGTAATCTTTTTCTTTCTGCTTCGGCTTGTTTTTTTATTATTTTGGGGTTATATTTTTCTAATTCAGGGACATATACATCAACATTTTTGTGATATCCAAAAAAACCTTTTCGGTTTTCATAAAATTTATTGTAAAAAGCTAATGCATCATAAGTTCCATCAGAACCAGCTTGCCAGAAAACAGTAGGTCTAGTATTTTGTGGCATGACTATATGGTCAAAAACAATCATTTCTTGTTTTTTCTTAAAACCAAGGAAACCTTTTCTGATGACTTTTGCGTAATTTAATGTAACCGAAGAATTATCAGAGTATTCAATGACAACGCGTGATTTAGGAACTCTTGAAAAATAAAATATAGGTAGTCCAAAAGTTACAATAGAAGTATCTTCTTTATCTTCGAAGTTGATGGTATCAATAATTTTGTAGTTGGTTGATATATCATGCCCGTTCCAACCGAGCAAGACGTAAAACTTATATTTTTCTTTTATATGTTTTTGTTTGATAGGGTGATAACGATATATCAAACCTTGATAGGTAGTGACACCAAATTCTTTATTTTTGGGGACATAGTATAGAGCGCCCATCCAGTTTTGAGGGGTTAAAACAGTAGCTTCAGCGGCGGGCAGGTTATCGGTTTTATCAATAAGAGGGATAACAATAATTTTGTTTTTTCCATCTTTAGTAGTAATTTTTCTTTGCACCATACCATAATAATGACAAAATTTGTAAGTAAAATCAGTGATGTACCAAGTAAAAATTCTGAAAGAATTATCTTCGGGATAGATACGGGAAATGGTTTTTAGGTTAGAAAATTTATAATTATAACTATCTTCCCGTTGCAGAATATTGAACATACGTTTTTGAAACGTTAGATTAAGTTCCAATTTGTATTCAAGGGAGTCATTATTTAAGATTTCATCGGCTATGTTTTTTAGCTCTTCTTCTAATTCGGAAAGAGGAGCGGTATGGTCTTTATCATTAGAAAAAGCCCAATTGTAATCTAAAAGTCCCCAAAATAAAAGCAATAACGTTGTTAAATATCTAATCATAGTGTAGAAATTTATGCTAAATAAAGTTCAATAGTTGCGTTACCTAAATAAACCTTTTCGTTTTCTTTCAATTGAACTTTGGAAATTTTTTGCCCATTTACTACCAAGCCATTGGTAGAGTCTAAGTCTTCAAGGTAAAAGTAACCGTTATCAAAATAAAGTTTGGCATGCGTTTTAGAAACGGAGTTATCTTGAATGATAATGTGATTGGAGGGGTCTCTACCGATTAGTAAGGGTAATTTTTGTATAGGGAAATTTTGAATACCACCCATAGAGACAATTTTGAGTGTAGGGATGTTTGCGGAGGCAATTGCGGTTCGTTGAATATCAGGAATAATTGAAGTATTAACAACGGTGTTCATTAAATTTGATTTGATTTCTGATGTATTGGAGGTAGGATTTATTTTGCTTATAGTAGGGGTTTCAGGAATAAAGGATGGAGTTTTAGTGGTATCTTCATCTTTTTTCTTGGCTTTCATGAATAAGCCTACTCCAATGAGAATAATACCGAGACCAGCGGTAATAAATAAAATAGTTTCAAATTGGGTATTCATTTTCTTTTCTATAATAAATTCACCTTGTATTTTCTCATCAGCGGCTTGTATTTCAAATGAGTTCAAACCAGACTGTACTTTATCGGGGAAAAAAACTAATTCATAATGATAGGCTAGTACGGATTCCTGTTTCTGCAAATTTAGAGCGGCAGATAAAAATTCTGATATTTCCTTGTCCTTACTTACAAATTTAAAACGTCCATGTGTATTATCGGAAAGCAATTTAAAGTTATCTCCAGAGTAAGCTGTCCAAGTTTTATGGATTACAGAATAAATAGGTATGTCTAATTTAATAGATTTATTTTCACAATCTTCACGATTGATAGAGGATAAACTATGGTTAATTCCTGCAGAAAAAACAATTAAATACTTTTGTTGGGGTAAATCTTTTTGTTCAGCCATCCAGTCTAAGGCTTCATAGATACTTTTATAAATATCGGACTTGGCATTAGTATCAATTTTAGTAACTAATTGAGAGGTAAGTTTTTTGATATTATTCTTATCTTCTGTAAACTCTTTAGATAAAATTTTAAGGCTAGTGCCTTGATTTAGATTTGCTTCGCTAAAACTACATAGTGCTACTTTGTCTTGTTCGTTTAACCATGCTAAAATTTGATGAATAGCATTTTTAAAATTTTTAATAGGCTCAAAGTGAGTGAATCCAGTCGTTTCAACTAAAATACAAAAGGCTCTGGAATTATTACTTAGATTTTCTGATTTGGATTGAAAATCAAAATTTAGCTTTTGATTACCATAAGTCAATTGGATATCTTCTTTTTTCAAGATTTTACTGCTTGTGAAATAAACTTTAACTTCATAGGGGTTATCATTTAAGATTTGTGTATCATCAATATTCAAGATTTGAGCCCATGAATCGTTACTTAATGCTAAAAGAAAAAGCAAAAGCAAAAAATATTTTTTCATAAATTACAAGCGAAGTCAGTCAAAAAATTTCAGCAAAGATAAATAAATTATTAATTCAAAATAAGAAATTTTAGATTAAAAGATAAATAAATACAGTCATGGAATTTGCAGAAGGGCTTATTCAAATCTTGATTCAATTCTTCCCACCTTTGATTTTTATGTTGTTAAATTTCAGAGAATGTAACACAGTAAGTTATTTTTTAAAGTCTAGGTCATATTTCAAACATTGCAAGATTCTTTCTATAACATTACTTTCTCCATCAATGATATAATTAGCTTGTTTGTAGAAAGGTTCCCGAATTTCTAAAACTTCAATAATCTTATCTAACCATTTTTCTTTAGGGATGCTTTTAAACATGGGTCTTAGGTTGTGGGATTTAATAAGTCTTTGATAAATAGTTTCAGGTTGGGTTTTAAGATAAAAAGATTTACCACTATTTTTAATGATTTCAATATTGTTTAAGAAACAAGGAGTTCCGCCACCACAAGCAATAATAGCATGTTCATGCTCTTCAATCGTTTTTATTAGTATTTGATTTTCACACGCTCTAAAAAATTGTTCACCTTTTGAAAATAGTTCACTGATGGGCGTTCCATAAAAATACTCTATTTGTTGGTCTAAATCAACAAATAGTAAATCTAATTGTTTAGATAAGAGCTTACCGTAGGTAGTTTTTCCACAAGACATTAACCCCATCAAATAGATTCGCATGAAAATGAAAATGCAAAATTAAGGAATTTAAACCCAAATTTTGCATGCAAATTTAAAAGGAAAATGATTTAATTATTATTAGGTTCAGATTGCGGTTCTTGCTGCTGTTCTTGTTCTTGCTGTTGGAATTGTTGTTGCTGTTGTTGGAATTGTTGTTGGGAATTAGTGTTAGTCTCTTTTGGAGTATCTACCATTTGAGTATTTTCAATATAATCTTTAAGCTTATTAAGAGATTTTTGCATTTGCTGATATAATTTATAACGTACAGCAGCCATAACAACTTTTCCCATAGGATAACCTAATGGTCCGCCTGTTAGGGTCCATGTAACCGTAGTTCTATGTTGAGTTTCCATTAAATCAAAAGTTTCAGTACCTGTTGTATTCAAATTATATTTCATGAATCCTGCATTGATGGGATAATTTATAAATTTTACTTTATTCTCTATTTTTTTGACATCAGAGAGTACTACTTCTACTTCACCGTTATTCCAAGTAAATTTAGAACCGTTATCCCCTTCACCAGAAATTTGAATAGTAGAAACCTGATTCGAATCAACGATTGTATACCAATTTTTTCTCTCTTCTAATTTTTTTAGAATGTTAAATACTGACTCTTTTGACCTCTCTATTTCAATGAATTGAGAGATATTGAATCTTGAAGGTAAAACCAAAGCAAATAATAAAAATGATGACACAAAAGAAATAACAAAGAGTCCAGCTAATTTTAGAATTTGCATATTTATAAAATTTATAGGGTGCAAATTTAATAGATATTTTAATATAAATCACTACTAAAATATAATTTTATCAACAAATTATCCCGAAATAAACCTTTATAATTTATATGCTTGAAAATATGAAATTTAAAAATGATTAGTTTATTAGGGTGATTTTTTAGAGTATTTTTGTAATGATATTTCATAATTTATAATAATGGCAAAAATTGAAAATAAAATTACCAAGAAAAATATTCCACTAAATTTAATGGCTGGTAAAATACCGCCGCAAGCTATTGATTTCGAAATGGCAGTTTTAGGTGCTCTACTTTTAGAAAAAGACGCTCTTCCCAAAATTATAGACCTCATAAAACCTGAACACTTTTATAAAGACGCTCATACTATCATTTATGAGGCTATACTTACTTTATTTCGAAATTCTGAACCTGTTGACTTGCTAACGGTTAGCCAATTTATAAAACAACTGGGTAAATTAGAGATTATCGGAGGGAACGCTTATTTAGCAGAACTTACCTCCCGAGTTTCTTCTGCCGCCAATATTGAATACCATGCTAGAATTATTGTTCAAAAATATATTTTGAGGGAGTTAATTAGGATAAGTGGTGAGATTCTAACTGATGCATACGATGATACTACCGATGTATTCCAATTATTAGATAAAGCGGAGCAATCATTATTTGGGCTTTCAGAAACTAATCTAAGACGACATTATGAAACCATGCCCAGCCTTACTCATCAAATGATTCAGCGTTTAGAAGAATTAAAAGCTAAAGGTAATGCTATCACTGGAATTCCTTCTGGTTTCCAAGCATTAGATAATATGACCGCAGGTTGGCAGAAGTCTGACTTTGTGATTATTGCCGCAAGGCCTGCTATGGGTAAAACTGCTTTTACCTTGAACATCGCAAGAAATGCCGCTATTTTAAATAATTCTCCTGTTGTAATTTTTACATTGGAAATGGCGGCTATTCAGTTGGCACAAAGGCTTCTTTTCGCAGAAGCCGAAATAGATCTATCCAAAGCAAGAACAGGAAATCTATCCGTTCAAGAATGGAACCAACTCAACGCTCGTATCAGCGAAATTTCTAAAGCCCCTATCTATATTGACGATACTCCAGCACTCTCCATCATGGATTGTAGAGCAAAATGTAGAAGACTTAAAGCCGAAAAAGGTATCCAACTAGTAATTATTGACTACCTGCAACTCATGCGAGGCGATAACCGAACAGGAAACCGTGAACAAGAAATTGCGATGATTTCTCGTTCCTTGAAAGAACTTGCTAAAGAATTAGACGTCCCCGTAATCGCTTTATCCCAGTTGAGTCGTGCTGTGGAAACCCGTGGTAGTGACAAAAAACCTATGCTCTCAGATCTACGAGAATCAGGCTCTATTGAACAAGATGCAGATATGGTCATGTTTTTGTATCGCCCCGAATACTATGGCTTTCAAACGCTTGAAGATGGAACACCCACCGAAGGAATTTGCCAAGTCATTATCGGAAAACAAAGACATGGACCCGTAGGTGAAATCTCCCTTTACTTTGATAAAAATTATGGCAAGTTCAGAGATTTCAATACTCAATTCACTCCCAAATTCTCCTCCTCTATAAACCCCAATTTTGACCCCGCCCCCTTTAATACTATTCAACTCCCCTCAAAAATGAACTCCTTAAATTTAGAAGATTTAGACGAATTCGGAGATACTCCCTTCTAATCTAATGATAATCTATACCACTTTATTATTCCATGATATCTCTTAATGAGTACCTATCTTAAAACCTTTTTCCGTCAGCATTCATCATTTCTAATAAAACTTGTTTAATATTATCAAATACAGTGCTATTTTTATTAAGATAGTTTCGTGAGAATGCCACTAAACTTGGATTATTTAAATTAGGTTTACCATATAAAAGTTTTTGATTGTGCTGGGTTAAAATCATTCCTCCCGATGCAGTTAATAAAGCATCAGCAGCCGCAGTATCCCATTCTGAAGTTTCCCCTAAACGTAAATAAATATCCGCTTGATTAAACGCTAACTTACATATTTTTAAACTACTGCCCATTGGAATTTTATGAGTTACACCTAAAAACTCTAAAATATGCTGTTCCTTGGGATGAGTATGATTTCTACTAACTAATGCAATGACCCCATCCCAAGACTCATCGTTTACATTTTGTATTATTCCATTTTTTTCATAATATAATCCATAATCTTTTCCTCCATAATATAACTCTTGATAAATCGGAGCATAAACCATCCCCCAAACAGGAAAACCCTCCTCAATATAACCAATATTTAGCGTAAAATCACCTGTTTTATTAATAAATTCTCTTGTGCCATCTATAGGATCTATCAACCAAAAAGCATTAGGGAATTGGTAATTACGTTTTAGCTTTATTTCCTCTGAAACAATAAAATCGTAAGGAAACACCTTTAAAATAGCCTTAGTAAGTATTTCATTAGCAATTAAATCGGCTTGAGTCAGAGGGCTATTATCCTCTTTATAATGAACATCAAATTCAGAATTATAAATAGCTAATACTTGTTTGGAAGCTTCATAAAATTTATCTTTGAAAAACAATACTGCCTGATGTCCAATCTTTAACATAGGTCTTTTTAATAATTATTACCAATCATAAACCCTAAAAATAAAGAAAAGAAAAATTGTGGATTATAGGTGGTATCCATGACTTGTGGTCTTTGAGAAAAAAAATCAACTTGAGTACCCGTATAAATTGCACGAACCAAAAACTTTTCTTTTCCTATATCTATAGCAGTATGAAGTTTAATACGTAAACCCTGTACCATTTTTAACCTATCAAAACCTTGAAAAAAATCAGACTCTCCTACAATATCATTAACAGTATATTTAGCAGAACTATATTGATCTACTTCTATTCTTGATAATTGTGAATTGATAACCTCAACAAAATACGGTTTTAAAATAACGAATGCTATACCACCACTCAAACCCATCTTAAAACTTACGTGGTTAATATTTCTTTTAGGGATTAGGCACCACTGTTGCCCATAAGTTAAAGATAAATTATACGCATAATTCGTTTTACCATAGATATAAGCTTTACCGCCTTGGTCCCTATAAATTGAAGGATTGCGGGATTCATTCTTATTTTTCAAAGATGCTATATCTAACTTAAATATATGCTCTTTTTTTTCTGAAACCTTAAACGTTTGATGAAAATCAAAACCCCAACCAAAAGTATATGTATGTACACCTAAAGCCGTACTTTTTGTATAAGATTTAAGGGATTCCTCCTGTGCATTCAGCCAATAAAAACCAATCAAAAATATCCAAATAAACTGTTTCATCCTACTCAAAAATCCATATCTATTTCAAAATCTTCGATTATTTCCCCATTATCTGCAAGCTCAGGTACAATGTTATCAAGCCCTAAATATTCAAAATTTGCCATAGAACCAACCACCATAAAAACTTCTTTCTCATTAGAAAGTAAAAAAGCATCATTAGGCTCATAGCTTTCGCGATAATTAAATGCTATTCTAAAAATTTGTTGTTTTAGTAATTCCAATAATTCTGGGTCATCAATTTGTAATTGATAAATACTGCTAACATTCAAAGACAAATACTCCTCAATGGTTGCGGTTTGTGATAATAAAATTTTTTGGTCAAAAGATGAGGGTATTTTAGATAGTAAGTTCCCTTCTAGATCGTATGCCATTAGATCATCTCTTGAAATTAAATTTCCATTTTCATCAAGAATATTATACGCAATAGCTCCCTTAGGTATCACGGACAGTCCATCTTCTGTTAATGTAGCAAACTCACATTCAGAATTATTAGAATCAAAATATTTGATTAAGGAATATCCGTAGATTTTTTTCCTTTCAATTTTAATAGGTTCAGCCTGAAACTCTTTATCTTGATACAAAAAGATAAGTTTTTTTGCCATTTTGCAAAAATAATAAAAACTCTAAACTAAATCAAACAAACTTCAAAAAGAATTATACTTTCAAGCAGAATATTTATTTTTGTAGGAATAATTTTTGTGGTGATGTAATTTATTTCAATTCTGTTTCTTTAGGTAAATTCAGAGCTTTTTTAATGAGATAGGCTTGTTGGCTTGCATGTTGTTTTGGGGAACCCGTAGCTGGGCTAGCAGATTCTTTTCTACTGATTACATCTAAAGCATGCTTTCTAAATTTTCTAACATAGATAGGCCATGCCCCCATATTTTCAGGCTCCTCTTGTACCCAAAACCATTGTTTTGCTTGGTTATACTTTTCCAACACTTGATGGATTGTATTTATTGGAATGGGATATAACTGCTCTACACGTACGATAGCTACGTTTTCTATTTTAAACTGTTGGCGATATTTATCTAAATCATAGTAGATTTTGCCCGTACAGAATAAAACTCTTTCTACTTTTTTAATTTCTACGCTGTCATCAATTACCTCCTGAAAACCTTTCTGGGTAAAATCTTCTATTGTTGAATAACATTGAGGAAGGCGTAATAAGGATTTTGGTGTTGCAACGATTAGTGGTCTTCGGTATTCACTATGAATCTGGCGCCTCAAAGCATGAAAAAGATTTGCAGGAGTTGTAAAATTACATACGTACATATTATTTTGTGCGCACAAATTCAAGAAACGTTCATAACGACAAGAAGAGTGCTCAGGACCTTGCCCTTCATAGCCATGGGGTAATAACATTACTAAACCATTGAGCCTTCTCCATTTAGATTTAGCGGCTGAAAGGAACTGGTCTATGATAATTTGAGCACCGTTCACAAAATCCCCAAATTGCGCCTCCCAAATCGTTAAACTGAATGGAGCAGAGGAAGCATAACCGTACTCAAAACCCAAAACCCCAAATTCGGATAGTAAAGAGTTATAACAATAAAATTTAGCTTTATCACTTAAATTCAATAATGGAGAATAAACTTCATTGGTCACATTATCCGTTAAATACGCATGACGGTGCGAAAAAGTACCTCTTCTTACATCTTGTCCTGTAATTCTTACATCAAAACCCTCTGAAAGTAATGTTGCATAAGCCATCATCTCTCCCATCCCCCAATCTATTTTATTGGTTTCAAAAACCATTTTCTTACGATTAGTGTAGAGCTGTGCAACCGTTTTATGGGGAGTAAAATCAGAAGGTATCTTAGTAATTTTTTCGGTCAATGATTTAAAAAGTTCTTCAGAGACACAAGTATCTGGATTAGGCTCTAATTTATTATCATCATAAACTTTAATACCATTCCAACTTCTTCGCGGTGTACTATCAATTTTAATATCTTCTTTGGATTTAGAAACATCAAACTGGCTTTGCATTAAAGCAGTCGTTTCAATTTCGAAGTTTTCTATATCCTTCGGAGTTAGAATTCCTTCTTGCAGAAGTTTATCGGTATAAATTTTCCAGGGATTGGGATGTTTATCAATAGCATTATACATATTAGGTTGAGTGAAGCGGGGCTCATCGCCTTCGTTATGCCCATATTTTCGGTAACAAACGATATCAATAAACACGTCACGATGGAAGGTTTGTCGGAATTCCATAGCTAATTTGGTTACGTAAGCTACGGCTTCTGGGTCATCTCCATTCACATGAAAAACAGGAGAAAGCGTTACTTTTGCGACGTCCGTACAATATGTTGAGGAACGGGAATCTTTAGAATCGGTAGTAAACCCAATTTGATTATTGATAACGATATGAACGGTTCCTCCCACTCTGTAACCCTCCAGTTGGCTCATTTGTTGAACTTCATATACAATGCCTTGCCCCGCAATAGAAGCATCGCCATGAATAAGAATAGGACAAACTTTGTTCTCATCACCATTATAAAGCGCATCCATTTTAGCACGAGTCATTCCTAATACCACAGGATTAACTGCTTCTAGGTGAGAGGGATTGGGAGCCATAGATAAATGCACTTGTAAACCATTCCCCAGCACAGGGTCATCACTATAGCCCATATGATATTTTACGTCCCCATCAAAAACTTCATCACTGATACCTTTATCTTGGAACTCACCAAAAATCAATTCGTAAGGCTTACGCATAATATTTGTAAGAACATTAAGCCGCCCTCTATGAGCCATTCCTAAAACAAATTCTTTAATTCCTAACTCAGCACCACGTTCTAATGTCATTTCTAATGCAGGGATTAAGGCTTCGCCCCCTTCCAAAGAGAATCGCTTTTGTCCTACAAATTTTTTATGTAGAAAGGTTTCAAAGAGATGGGCTTTACCTAACATCTGCATGATAAATTTTTTTTCTTCTGGAGTATATTTAGGGGTGTTTTGGGTGGCTTCCATACGAGTTTGAAGCCAAGATACAATTTCAGGATGACGAATATAACGAAACTCCGCTCCAATAGTACCGCAATAAGTTTTTTTAAGAAAATCTACAATTTGTTGTAAAGATGCATTAGGCAAGCCAATCTCTGCCCCAGCAAAGAAGGGCTTATTCCAATCATCTTGGTTAAAACCATAGTTTTCTATGTCTAAATTGGGTTTATAGGTTTTGTTAGGTAAAATAGGATTGGTTTTAGCAAATAAATGCCCTCGTGAGCGATATGCATTGATTAAATCTAATACTTTAAGTTCCTTTTGTAATTGTTCAGTTGTGGCGGGAGTAGAAACCGTAGAAATTGAAGATTTACCATTTTTAGGGTATTGTTTTATACCAAATTCAAAACCTTCAAAGAAACGTCTCCAACTCTCTTCAACAGAACCAGGATTTTTTAAGTACTCTTGATACAATCCATCAATATAGAGGGAATCCGATGTATTTACAAAATTAAGTTTGTCCATTACTTATAATTTTTAAAGAACAAAATTGATATTTTTTTTTCAAAGAAACAAATTTTTGATGTCTTCATTTAGCAATTAAATAGAAAAAAAGTTTAACTTTAGGATTGGTAATAATACATTTTTTTCAGCATTGAATTTTAGGTTAAGGTATTTATATTTAATTTTGCGAAATGAAAGTTCAAACGCTTAAAGTCGTTGGTGCAAGGCAAAATAACTTAAAAAATATTTCTCTTGAAATTCCTAAAAAGAAATTAGTTGTTTTTACGGGAGTTAGTGGTTCAGGGAAGAGTTCGTTAGTTTTTGACACAATTTATGCGGAGGGTCATCGTAAATACGCAGAAAGTTTATCTAGTTACGCAAGACAATTTTTAGCTCGAATGCAAAAACCAGATGTTGATTACATAATAGGTCTTTCTCCTGCTATTGCTATCCAACAAAGAACTGCTTCTAATAATCCTCGTTCTACGGTTGGTAGTATCACTGAAATTTATGACTACCTCAAAATTCTTTTTGCAAGAATCGGAAAAACTTACTCTCCTATCTCTGGGGAAGAAGTCAAAAAAGATAATGTGACCAATGTAGTAGATTTTATTTTAAGCCAACCTGAAGGCTCTAAAATTTATATTTTATCACCATTTACTATCCCTCAAAAGAAAAGAAAATTCGAAAAAGAATTAAAAATTGCTTTACAAAAGGGTTTTTCGAGGATTTATCATAATGGTGAGATTATAGATATAGAAGATGCCCTAAAAAACAACCAATTAGAGCTAGATTATCATACCACACGCCTTTTGGTAGACCGTTTGATAATAGATGAAAGTTCAAAATCAGAAGATTTTCAATATCGTATTGCTGATTCTGTTCAGACAGCATTCTTTGAAGGATTAGGAGATTGCTACGTTATAGTAAACGAAAAAGTACATCATTTTTGTGAGCGATTTGAGAAAGATGGAATAGTATTTGAAGAGCCAAGTCCTCAGATGTTCAATTTTAATTCTCCATTAGGAGCATGCCCTGATTGCCAAGGAACAGGAGAAGTGAACGGATTAAACTTAAAATTAGTCATTCCGAATCCTAAATTATCGGTACGGCAGGGAGCAGTAAAACTATGGGATTCACCTTATACCGAAAAATTTCTTAAGGAGTTTATTAAAGGAGTAGAAAAACATCACCGATATTTTGATTTAGATAAGCCCTATGAAAAGTTATCAAATACAGAAAAAAAAATTTTGTTTAATGGTGCAGAGATGGTGATGGGGATTTATGAGACATTTGAGTTTATGTTAAATCGTTCATATGATTTACGTGGATTTGCTTTGAAATTTTTCAGTAAAATTGACTGCCCTGCTTGTTTGGGGTCACGTATCAAGAAAACGGCTGGATATGTAAAAATTCATGGTTTCTCTATTCAAGAATTACTACAACTGCCTGTTTCCAAGCTATTACCTACTTTTCAATCATTACCGTTCAATGATTATGAAAGAAAAGCGGCTCAACGTTTAATCTATGAAATAGAAGCCCGCTTATCTTATCTAATAGAAGTGGGATTAGGTTATCTGACGTTAAATCGTAGAGCTAATACACTTTCTGGTGGAGAAATGCAACGTATCAAACTTTCTACTTCATTAGGCTCTAATTTGACAGGGTCGTTATACATTTTAGATGAGCCTAGTATCGGCTTACATGCACGCGACTCGCTAAGGCTTTTAAATATACTAAAAAAACTTCGTGATTTAGGCAATACTGTTTTAGTGGTGGAACACGATGAAACCATTATGCAATCGGCAGATTGGATTGTAGATATAGGTCCTAAAGCTGGAGAACATGGCGGTGAAATAGTATTCTCTGGCGAATATAACCAAATGATTTATAGTAATTCCTTGACTAGCCAATATCTAACTCAAAAAATAGAAATTCCTATTCCTAATTATGAAAGACCATTACAAAATTATATTAAACTTCACCAAGTCAATATTCATAATATCAACAATTTAGATGTAAAAATACCGCTGAATGGCTTAATCGTGATTGCTGGCGTATCAGGTTCAGGAAAGACAAGTTTGATAAAAGAAGTCTTTTATCCCGCCGTTAAAAACTATCTGAATGGAACAAGATGGGACTCCAACTTATTACAAAAATTAACAGTTACAGACCCTAATCTACAAGAAATAGAAATGGTTTCTCAAAATACTTTAAGTGTCAGCTCTCGCTCGAATCCAGCTACTTATTTAGGAATTTTTGACTTTATTCGTGATTTATTCGCTAAAAAAGCCGATTTTAAACACGATTTAAGTCCGCTTCATTTTTCTTTTAATGTAGAAGGAGGACGCTGTGATGCTTGCCAAGGAGAAGGAATTATAACCGTTGAAATGCAATTTTTACCAGACGTGGAAATGGTTTGTGAGGTCTGCAATGGAAAAAGATATAAAAATTATGTTCTCGATGTAACTTTCCAAGGTAAAAACATCTATGAGGTATTACAAATGACAGTTAGCGAGGCATTAAGTTTTTTCTCTAAACATTTTAAAATTACAGAAAAATTACAAGCACTTCAAGAAGTAGGTTTAGAATATTTAAGATTAGGGCAAAGTACTAACACACTTTCCGGAGGAGAAGCACAACGACTTAAATTAGCTTCCGCTTTATCTAATCAACAATCCAACACTATCTTCATTTTTGATGAACCTACAACAGGTTTGCATTTTGCCGATATTCAAAAATTATTAAATGCTTTTTATCGTTTAATTGATAATGGTAATACCGTTATAATCATTGAGCATCAATTAGATGTGATTAAATGTGCTGATTGGCTTATTGAGATGGGACCCGAAGGTGGTGATGAAGGTGGGCAAATTATTTTTGAAGGTAAACCTATAGATCTAATCAATAAAAATACCCCCACATCACCCTTCCTGAAAGAAAAATTCCAAAGCAAAATAACAAGATAATTTCTTTAAACTCCTAATCAATAATATTTCTCAATTAACAATCCTAATAATTTAGAAAAGGATTGCATCAATTCGACTTCCGTTTCATTCCACTGATGTGTATGATACCTAACTTCGCAACAAATAATACCATATAACTGATTATGCACCAATATTGAGCAATCAAATGTAGAGTAAATTTTTAAGGGCTCAAAATAAATTTCAGCAAATTCTCGCGTTGCCTCGTGGGTTATTGCATTTTCAATTGGTAGCATATTTCCTTGTAAAATGTAATCAAAATAAATAGGAAAATCTTTTTTAAAAAGTTGCATACCTGATTGATATGCTTTATTATATTTATCGTAAATTCTTATACATTCGATGTAAGAAGTCTCATTTTTCCATATCCCTACACGATGCACCCCAAGATATTCACATAACAAACGCGTAGCAAATTCAATAAACGTATGAAAAGAATTAGAAAAATCAAAATTTAGTAATTCCGTTAATATATTATTTTGTATTTTAGGCAAAATATCATATAAAGCTAATGCAAATTCTATGTTTCCTTTAATATAGATGGGCTGCGCTAGTACTTTTAGTTTATACGGCTGTCCATGAGGGTTAATAATTTTCATTTGTTCTGAAATAATCTTTTCTTCTTTTAAAGCCCTTACAATCGGTAACTCATGAAAAGGATATTCTTGCTCTCCATTAGCAGCTTTATAAAGCTCTAAATAGTTCTTTATCTCTGAAAAATTTATGTTTTCTATAAAAGACAAGCCTAATATTTCATTAGATCGCTTATTTGAAAATACAATATTATAGTTTTTATCAATTATAAAAACGCCAACTGGCATTTGTTCTAAAAACTGATAAAGCCTTGCTTCAGATTCTTTTATCAGTTCGATTTGCTTCACAAAATATTCATGGGATTGTCTCATTTGCATATTTTAGTTCGTTAGTTTTTTAGTAATACAAAAATAACTAATTACTTTTGATTAGGCAAATATGCACAACATTTTTTTGTTTTTTTAAGATTATTTTTATAGTTTTGCCCCTATGAATGAAAATAAATTTTCTTACGAAAAATCCATCAACCGCATAAAAGAAATCTCCGAAATCCTCAAAAATAATCCTACTAATTTTGAAGAGAACTTACAACTCTTTAGCGAAGCAATGTTACTCATCAAAAAGTGCCAATCTTATATTCAAGAAGCAGAGCTTAAAGTTAAAGCAATAATTGATGGTGAAATTCAAGAATATGATATTGAAAATCCAAAAATTATTTCTACAAAACCAATCAACTCCATCTCCTCTAATACAAAAACAGCTAATCAGGATGATGACCTCCCTTTTTAACTTTGTTCTCTGGATTGGTATTTTTAATTATACCTTTTCCCAAAATTGGTTTCGTTATCCCAAAATCTCTCCTGATGGTAATAAAGTAGCTTTTTGTTACAATGGAGATATTTATGTAGCGTATTCAGAGGGAGGCGAAGCCAAACCAATTGTTTTTACGGATGCTCATGAAATCATGCCTGTATGGTCTAATGATGGGCAGTACATAGCTTTTGCTTCCGATAGATATGGAAATTTTGATATTTTCATTGTACCTGTCAATGGTGGCGAAGCGAAACGATTAACTTATCACTCCGCTAATGACTATCCCTATACTTTTAGTAATGATAATCAGTTTATTTACTTTAATTCTACCCGTGTAGACGAACCCGAAAATAGACAATTCCCTTCCAGTATCTTAAATGAATTATACCAAGTATCTGTTCAAGGGGGAATTTCTAAAATAATTTTGACAACCCCCGCTCAAGATTTATCCGTGAGTAAAGATGGTAAATTTTTTTTGTTTCATGATGTAAAAGGTTACGAGGACCCTTGGCGTAAACATCACACCTCCAACGTTACAAGAGATATATGGCTCTACGATGTTTTCAATAAAGAACACAAACAACTTACTAACTATGAAGGAGAAGATAGAAATCCCGTTTTCGCTCCCAACCAAAAAGATTTCTTTTTCCTCTCCGAAAGAAACGGCTCCTTCAATGTATTTAAATCCAATATTGAAAAACCTACTACCCCAACCGCAGTAACCTCTTTTAAAAATCATCCCGTTCGATTTTTATCCATCGCACAAAATGGTACCTTATGCTTTGGTTATCACGGCGATATTTATGTTTTAAAAGAAGGACAAGACCCCAAAAAACTTAATATCTTAATTCATAATGAAAAAAAAATACAAGGAAAAAAATTCCTCTCGCTTACTGATGGAATTACCGAATTTGCCGTATCCCCCAATCAAAAAGAAGTAGCTTTTATAAATAGAGGAGATATTTTTGTAGCAAGTATAGAAGGAAATCAGGTAAAACAAATAACTTTTACTCCTTACCAAGAACGCTCTATCAGTTTTAGCCCTGATGGAAGAAAAATTTTATTTGCCGCTGAAAAAGGTAATTCATGGAAAATTTTTACACTAGGAATTAGTAATCCGAAAGAATTATACTTTTATTCTGCTACCAGTTACCAAGAAGAGGTTATTGTTTCTAATGAAAAAGAAAATTTTCAACCCGCTTTCTCGCCAAATGGTACTGAGGTCGCTTTTTTAGAAGAACGCACCACTTTAAAAGTTATCAATCTAAATACTCAACAAGTTCGAACTATCCTTCCCGCAGAATGGAATTATTCTTACTCCGATGGTGACCAATATTATGAGTGGTCTCCTGACGGAAAATGGTTCTTAGTCAAATACTTACCAAAAGGTATATGGATTTCGGAAGTGGGGATTATAGCCAGCGATGGAAATGGTAAACTAACGAACTTATCGGTAAATGGTTACGATGATTATACCCCCAAATTTCATTGGCATGGCAAAGCTATTTTATGGTTTAGCAATCGTCATGGCATGAAGAGTCATGGCTCATGGGGAAGCCAAAGTGATGTTTACGCATGCTTCCTCTCTCAAGATGCTTACGATAAATTTTTACTTCCCAAGGATGATTGGAATACATGGAAAGAAGAAAACCCCGACGCCTATAAAAAAGATACTTCCGATAGAACAGTTCAAATAGATTGGCAGGATATACAACTCCGAAAAACCCGCTTAACTCCTTTCTCTTCGCTCCTCTATGATGCAGTATGGGCTAAAGATTATGAAAAATTATTCTTTTTAGCGAAAACAGAAAACAAAATAGACCTATACATCCATAAATTTAAAGAAAAAGAGACCAAAGTACTCTGTAAACTAAACGCAGAAAACGCAGGAAATCTTATTTTTTCCAAAGATTTTAAATTCCTTTTCGTTTTAACTGACGGTAAACTTCAAAAAATTGATATAGAAAAAGCAGAAACCAAAACTATTAACACCACAATAGATTGGCTATACGACTATGAAGAAGAGAAAAAGTATTTATTTGAACATCAATGGAGACAAGTAGTTAAAAAGTTTTATCGTAAAGACTTACATCAAGTAAAGTGGGATTTCTATAAAAAAGAATACGAAGCATTGCTTCCCCATATTCACAATAATTATGATTTTGCAGAATTATGTTCAGAATTACTGGGCGAACTGAATGCGTCCCATACAGGCTGTAGATATACTCCCGTTTTTCCTAATGCAGACCAAACGGCTTCATTGGCTGTATTTTATGATTACTCCCATCAAGGTCCTGGTATCAAAATCAAAGACTTTATTCCTAAATCACCTATTTTAAGAAATCCATCCACTTTAATTGATAAAGGGTCTATTATAGAAAGTATTGATAATCAATATATTGATGGGAAAATGGACTTTTATGCTTTCTTAAATAGAAAAGCAAGAAAATGGGTTCTACTAAAAGGAAAAAATTCAAAAGGACAAACTTTTGAAGAAAAGGTAAAACCTATTACTTTAGCGGAAGAGTCTGAACTTTTGTATCAACGATGGGTGGAGGTTAATCATCAGGAGGTAGAACAAATATCAAATGGCAAGGTAGGTTATGCACATGTAAGGAGTATGAATGATGCCGCTTTTCGGGAATTTTATGAACAAGTTTTAGGTAGGCATTCAGATAAATTAGCGATTATCGTTGATACTCGTTTTAATGGCGGAGGATGGTTACACGATGATTTGTGTACTTTCTTATCGGGCAAAAAATATGTAGATTTTGAGCCCAGAGAACAAAAAATTGGTTTCGATCCACAAAGAAAATGGATTTATCCTTCTTGCGTTTTAGTAGGAGAAGGAAATTATTCAGACGCTCATTTCTTTCCCTATGTTTATAAAACATTAGGTATCGGTAAATTAATAGGTATGCCTATCCCAGGTACGGCCACAGCCGTTTGGTGGGAAAAAATGATAGACCCCACCCTCGTGTTCGGTATCCCGCAAGTTGGTGTAAAAACCCTAGAAGGGCAATTCCTAGAAAATACCCAACTCAATCCTGACATTAAAGTATTTAATGACTACGATAACGTAGCTAATGGTAAAGATTTTCAACTAGAAAGAGCCGTCATGGAAATGCTTAAATCTATAACAAACAAAAAATAAATATCATGAAAAATAAAGAATTAGCTTTATTATACCCTGAAATTTATATTGCACAGTCCGATTTACATACCGATAATTTACAGGAGGTTATTCCCGTAGACAAATTTTTGGTATTCAAAACAAAAACAAATTCCAAATTAACTGTTTTTTTGAAACCTGAAGAATTCAAAAATAAATCATTAACAGAATTTCTTAAAAAAATCTTAATTAACGGTCTGAAAGTAGCTCCCGAAGCCGTAAGTTTTGCGATTGTAAAAAATCCATTTCCCTCTATTTTATTAAAATATAATCCTAATTTTGTTGCTATTTTATTTGGAGATTTTTTGATGGATAGAAATAATATACCTCAAGAAATTTTAATTTGTGAAGTTTTTAGTTTGTCAGAAATGATTAACGATGAATCTAAAAAAAGAACCGCTTGGAACAAAATGAAAACCATTTTAAATAAAATTCAATAAAACTATTCATAGCAACCGAAATAACACTGACTACAATAAGACTCATCAAACTCATTGACCATAAAATTGTTACTAATTTCACCCTATAATTATTTATCGGACAAAATTACCTTGCAAGAATACCGAAACTAATACCCATTGTTAAGGTCAATGGAACAGTGCGAGTTGTGATGATGAAATGACTGTGGTAGTAATCCAAACCATAATCATTAGGATACCCTATTCCATTCGCTATTTTTTTTTCATAAAAACCATAGCCCATACCCAAAAAGTAATCTAACAATAAGAAATCCGCTATTAACATCTGATGACCTAAACAAAAATTTAATGCAATACTATAATTATTAAAATCAGCTCTACTACTTATCCGTGAAGGTATAACACCAGGAAGATTGGTAATAAATACTGTCTCGTTAGTCCTTTTGTAGGCTAAAGATAACTGTGGTTTTAAATACGAACTATTGAGTGGATGCATCAATCTTTTTCTTTTTTTGTTTAGTAGTAATGCCGCAATCCCTATAAGCGGACTTATCGCTACTAAACTATACTTAACAAAATCTGTATCCGTTTTTAATTTCAATGAAGGTGTTACATACAAACCATATTTCGTAATAACTTCATTATCAATAGATTGATTTTTCACAATTCCAATATATCCCGCTTTAATTTCACCAATGATTTTACTATTCATTAACCATTGATAACCACCACCTAAATGATTAAAAAGGGGCGAGAAAGCATCTACCATATAGGATTTCTGCTTTTCTAATATAAGTTTTTCTCTATCCGTTAATTCGTATACTTCATCTTTGTAATTTGTTTTAGTATTATACTGAATTACCGTACCACCTGATAAACGAATTTGTTGTATCTCCGTAACTGGTAACGTAAAAATGGCTCCTTCTGGGTCGCTAAATAGTTTATAACGTATACTTTTCTCTGTTATTTCTAAAACTTTTGATTGAATAATATCTTTATTTTTTTTAAAAATAGTATCCTGCCCGTAGCAATAAACCATAGAGAAACAATAAATTAAGAGTATCCTAAAAAATTTCATAAAGTATTTCATATTACAAAGTTAAAAATTATGTTAAACTCCTTTCCACATCACTAATAATATTTGACAGAAAAACGTATCTGATCTTTACGTCCTTTATTATCAATAACTTGCAAATCGAACAGTCCAGGCGTAGGCTGAAAAAAAATTATTTCATTAACTGCTTGGCAACGATAAAACACCCCATTGATAAACCAATATAAACTATCCGTATCTAAAGAAAACTCACATTCTAATGATAAACTTTTAGGATTCAGATGGTCTATTAAATATTCAGCACCATCTTTTGGCATAAAGATTTTTAGGGCTTGCTCTTCTTTTAGTTTTTTACAAGCGGGATTATGTACAGGAATTTTAACAAAAGGAACTTGATGGTCTAAATAAAATTTTACGAGCGGAGCAGGTAAGTTAGGATAATATTTTTCTTTATAAATCAAAGGTTTACAATACACACAGTACGAAATATTTTCTGAGTTATTTACTATTACTTTTTTTAGGTGGTCACATTTTGAGTTGTTAGAAGTTAAAGGTAGATAAAAATCATCGGATACATGTTCACAAAAAGAATTTGGAGGAAGCCCTGTTTCAATACAAACCTTTCTATATTTTAAGCAGTTAGGCATGTTAAGTATAGCTTTTTTTTCTTTTTCAAGGGCAAGAAAGAGATTAAACAACAAAGGCGTTGCGAAGGTGGAGCCGTTTAATTGGAGGGCAGAGCGTGCATCATGGTTTCCTACCCATACGCCAATAGTATAATTGGCTGAAAAACCTACTGCCCAACCATCTTTCCATCCAAAAGAAGTTCCTGTTTTCCATGCTATTTCAGGAAGATTTTTTGTATCCTTAAAATTACTTGGAAAATCAGGACGCGTAAGTTGTCGTAAAATAGAATAAATGAAATAACAAGTCTCAGGCTTCAAAACCTGAAAAGTATCCACCTTTTGATTTTTTAAATATTTAATTTTCAAAAAATTACCTTGATTAGGAAAAGTTGCATACAACTGAACAAGTTCAAATAACGATACACCGCACCCCCCCAAAATTGTAGACAATCCTAATTGATCGCGGTCTTTTTGTATTTGCTTAAATTCAAGTTGACATAGTAAATCAATAAAATTTTTTTGTCCATATTTTTTCATTAGGTAAACTGCGGGGATATTGAGAGAGTGAGCTAAAGCCCATTCTGCGGTTACTTTTCCACGAAACTCTTCGTCATAATTTTGTGGGGCATACCCTGCAATATGCATTGGTACATCTAATAAAACTGTTTTAGGTGTAATAAAGCCCTTTTCAAAAGCCATTCCATATACCAAAGGTTTTAAGGTAGAACCAGGAGAACGCACAGCCTGTACCGCATCTACCTGCCCCGCTATCGTCGTATCCCCAAAATCCGGTGAACCTACATATGCAAGCACTTCCCTACTTTGATTCTCCACTACCAACACAGCCACATTATGAATCTCATTGATTTTCAAATTCGGATAATAATTTTGGACTATTTGTTCTACTAACATTTGAGTTTTCAAATCCAATGTAGTAATAACCTGACTCGAATCAGAGTGCTGTTTTTGAATGAATTGACAAAAATGCGGAGCATATTTAGGAAAGCGCTCCTTAAAAACTTGAAGCGGTTCTTTAATACTTCGTTCATACTCTTCCTCACTTAAATAGCCTTCGTGATAATACTTTTTTAACCATACATTTCTTTTATGAAATATAGCATTATCTTGTTTTTGAATGTTCAACGAATTCGGTTGGTTAGGGATAATCGCTAAAACCATTTGTTCTGCTGGGGTTAAATTTTGAGGTAGTTTCTGAAAGTAATACCACGATGCACAATATACCCCTTCAATATTTCCTCCATAAGGTAACAAGTTCAAATAGAAACTTAAAATTTCTTTTTTGGAGTAGTTCCATTCTAGTTGTATGGCACGAAACGCTTCAATGATTTTATAAAACCAAGTTCTCGGATAACGAGTTTTTAACCTGACCACTTGCATAGTGATGGTTGATGCCCCTGAAACTCTTTTTCCCCTGAATAAATTAGAAAAAAGAGCCCTCACCACCGAAAAAGGATTGATACCATAATGCCAATAAAACCATTGGTCTTCTTTCCATAGCAAAGTTTTTACAAAGGCATTATCTATCTGTTCAAACTCAAAAGGGATACGCCATTTCTCTTCTTTATTCAAATAAACATGTAAAATTTGATGATTTCTATCACGAAATACCGGGCTGTAGGTTATCTCCATTTTAAACGGAAATAAAACGTCTATCAAAAGAAAACCTAAAAATAAAGCCCCCCAAAAAACTCCCCAAAATTTGATTTTTCTTCTATAATTTGGGTTCA
Organism: uncultured Bacteroidia bacterium; assembly: GCA_938005475.1. Lineage (GTDB taxonomy): Bacteria > Bacteroidota > Bacteroidia > J057 > CALLMJ01 > CALLMJ01. The sequence continues at coordinate 27,944 of CALLNY010000090.1, forward strand.
TAAACTTTTCCCAATAAATCAAAGGCTTCTGCTTTGTCTATCAATACATTATAAAACTCACCAATTTTTAAGTTCGGAGTATCTATAACCACTTCATTATCCACTTCGGGAGAGTCGTATTCTGTTCTACCGATGTAAAAATTACCTTCTTTTCTATCTACAAGCACTTTGTAGATTTTCCCTATTTTTTGCTGATTTTTTTTCCATGAAATATCTTGTTGAATATGCATGAGTTCCGATTTACGTGCTTCTTTGACTTCCTCAGGCACATTATCCTCCAAACTATAAGCGGCTGTATTTTCTTCATGGGAATAAGTAAAAGTACCTACTCTATCAAATTCTACTGCTCTCACGAAATCACAAAGTTCCTGAAAATCTCTTTCCCTTTCGTTAGGATAACCTACAATAAAGGTTGTTCGTAATGCAATATCAGGTACTGCTTGTTTGATTTGATGAAGCAACTCATAAGTTTTTTCTTTGGTAATACCACGCTTCATGGATTGTAAAATCGTATTAGAGGCATGTTGCAAAGGTATATCCAAATACTTACAAATATTAGGTCTTTCTTGAATAGGTTTTAGAACATCTAACGGAAATCCCGCAGGATAAGCATATTGCAAACGTATCCATTCTAAACCCCGTATGTCGGACAGATGGTACAACAAATCCGCTAATTTACGAGAGTTGTATAAATCTAAACCGTAAAAAGTTAAATCTTGTGCAATTAGAATGATTTCCTTCACTCCTCGCGAAACCAAAAATTTTGCTTCTTGAACCAAAGAATCCATCGTACGAGAAACATGTCTTCCACGCATTAATGGGATAGCACAAAAAGAGCATGGCCTATTACAACCTTCCGAGATTTTAAGATATGCGTAATGACTATCTGTAGTAATAATACGTTCTCCGACAAGTTCTTTTTTATAATCTGCATTAAGCTTACTAAGCAAAGCAGGCAGTTCCATAGTACCCAAAAAAGCATCTACCTCGGGCAGTTCTTGATTTAACTCTTCTTTGTATCTTTCAGATAAACAACCTGTTACAAATAATTTTTCTATTTTACCTTGTTTCTTTTTCTCGGCATACTCTACAATCGCTTGTATGGATTCTTCTTTTGCTTTATCTATGAAGCCACAGGTGTTAATAATTACAATATTAGATTTTTTGCGAGTCTCATGTTCTGCATCGATGTGGTTAGCCTTCAACTGCGTAAGAAGAACCTCCGAATCTACACGATTTTTGGAACAGCCCAACGTAATAATATTGACCCGCTGTACTTTTTCCTTGGTTTTCATAATTAACCTTTACGATACCAGTCGCTGTACATGATATAATGTGTAGCAGATTGGTCTATAATTTGTTTATGTTTTTCGGAGATAGGCTTTATTTTTTTTGCGGGACTACCAGCATAAAGATACCCTGCTTCTAATCTTTGATTTTCAAGAACTAACGAATTTGCTCCGACAATGCAATAACTTTCTACTACTGCGTTATCAATTATCGTTGAACCCATACCTATAAGTACGTTATCATGGATATGACAACCATGAATAATCGCACCATGCCCCACCGTTACGTTATCCCCTATAATAGCTCTTGTAGTCTGATAAGTACAATGCAAGATAGCACCATCTTGTATATTAGTATTATTACCGATAACAATGGAATTAACGTCTCCCCTGATGACTACATTATACCATATAGAACAATTATCCCCAATGGTTACATCACCAATAATTACCGCATTTTCAGCAATAAATACGTTTTTACCTATTTTAGGTGTAATACCGTTTAATGGTCTTATAATCATGATGTTAAGAATTTAAGATTTTTGGAATTGCGTTTTCGTATAAGTTTTGAAAGTCTTCAAAAGTTCCCCAGTTTTCATCATTCACGATAATTTCTTTGTTAGTAACGACACCAAGCGGTTTAAAATTGATTTTCAACAAGTTCAGATGGTGAATAAGTTCATTTTCTTTATCTTTGGTGGCTGTAACCACCACTCTTCCCCCACTTTCTCCAAACCAAAAAGCATCTTCACGTATTTTAGAAAAATTTTTGACGTGGAAACCTTTTTTCCCTGCAAAAGCGCTTTCCATGAGCGTAATAATCAAACCACCATCCGATACATCATGTGCAGAGTTAATGATTCTTTGCTCAATCAGTTCTATGATCGCTTTTTGAAGCAATAGCTCTTCTGTTAAATTGAGGTAAGGGGCAGGAGAATAACGAACGTTGTGATAGTGATATAAATAAGCGGAACAACCCAAGTCCTCCACAATCTTACCGATTAAGAAAATGGTATCTTTTTCATTTTGGAAGGCTATACTAGTAATATTTTGAGGCTTTTCTATTAACCCAACCATACCAATAGTAGGAGTTGGATAGACCGCGGCTTCTGGTGATTGATTATAAAAACTTACATTACCACCTGTTACAGGTAAATCAAACATTTCGCAAGCTTCTTTCATACCCAGAATAGCTTCTTTGAACTGAAAGTAAACTTCGGGATTATAAGGATTACCAAAATTTAAGCAGTTCGTTATACCGAGAGGGTGAGCCCCAGTACACACTAAATTCCTTGCCGCTTCTGCTACCGCTAATGCACAGCCTATTTTAGGATTTGCATATACATAACGCGAGTTACAATCTGTTGTCATAGCAATAGATTTTTGTGTTCCTTTAATATGTACAATAGCGGCATCCGCGGCTAAATTTGTCGTTACTGTTGCAACCCCCACCATACTATCATACTGGCGCGTCACCCAACGCTTAGAAGCAATGCTAGGCAATTGCAACAAAAATTCTGTTGCTTCTTTTAAATGCTTGGGCTGAGGCACTTTTTTAAGATTAAATTTTTGTATCTCCTGAAAATATTGAGGTTCTTGGAAGTCTCTATAATAAACAGGAGCACCTCCGCCCAATACCAAACTTTCCGCAGGAATTTCGCCTACTAACTCATCATAAAAAAAATATCGTATTTTTTTGCTATCTGTAACAACTCCTATCTGTTCACAGGGCAAATCCCATTTTTCAAATACGGCTTTTACTATATCTACTTTCTCTTTTTCTGCTACAATCAACATACGTTCTTGTGACTCAGAAAGCAATAATTCAAATGGTTGCATATCACTTTGCCGCATAGGAACTTTTTCTAACCATAAATCCATACCTACCTTTCCTTTGGCAGACATCTCAGACGTCGAACAAGCAATTCCTGCCGCCCCCATATCTTGCATTCCTACTACAGCACCAGTCCGGATACATTCTAATGTGGCTTCTAATAACAATTTTTCGTAGAACGGGTCTCCGATTTGAATGGAAGGTAATTTCTCGGAACTTTTTACTGATAAATCTTCTGATGCAAAAGTAGCACCATGAATACCATCCTTCCCTGTTGCCGCACCCACAATAAAAACAGGATTTCCCACGCCTAATGCAATTGCTGATACGGTCTCCCCTTTTTTAACTATCCCCACTGACATTACATTTACCAATGGATTCGATTGGTAGCATTCGTCAAAATCTATTTCGCCGCCAACAGTAGGTACACCAAAACAATTTCCATAATGCGAAATACCACTTACAACACCTTTCAATAAAAATTGAGTGCGTGGATGATTTAAATTACCGAAACGTAAAGAATTTAAAGTAGCTATAGGTCTTGCTCCCATCGTAAAAATATCACGATGAATACCACCTACCCCTGTTGCCGCTCCCTGAAAAGGTTCTACCGCAGAAGGATGATTATGAGACTCTATTTTAAAACATACCGCTAAACCATCTCCGATATCCATCAAACCTGCATTCTCTTCTCCCGCTCCCGCTAATACACGCTTCCCCTTTTTCGGTAATTGCTTGAGCCATACAATCGAATTTTTATATGAACAATGCTCCGACCACATCACTGAATATACACTTAACTCCGTAAAATTCGGAACCCTTCCCAGTATATTACAAATTTTTTGAAATTCCTCTTCTAATAATCCCAACTTCTTTGCTGTCTCTTCCGTAGTAAGTGGATTAAATACCATTACACTTTATTTGATGGCAAAGTTAGTAATTTTATGTTATCAGTTCTTTTTTCAGATAATAATTGGAAATTCAATTTTTACCCCTGATTATCAATATTTTATATACCATTCTAAAAAATATACGTATTTTTATTGACAAATATAAAAATTATTGCGTATATTTGCCTAATAATTAGGTTCAATTTAAGTACTAGCTACACTATTCAAAACCTCTACAAGATAACTAAACGCATGAGCTACCTGCCATAAATCATGGCAGGTATTTTGTTTTTTGATAATTCCATAAACCTTTATACTTTTGTAGTATGTTCCGCATAATTTTTTATTCAATCTATTGGGCTTTATTCTTGGAGTGTAATGCTTTTGCACAATTTTATGAAAATAACGATAATGTATATAAAGAAAATATACGTTCAGTTCAATGTTATAGAGGCAAAGATGAAAGGAATTTACCTTTCTTGTATTTAAAGGAAAGCAATCAAATAACCGTTGAATTTGATGAGTTAAGAGCTTCACCACAGGCTTATTATTTTTCTATACAACACTGTAATTACGATTGGGAACCTTCTCGTCTTATGGTATCCGATTATTGGGACGATTTATCCTACTTCCAAATTACCGATTTTCGTTCGTCACAAAGTACTCTTATTCCTTATATTCACTACACCTTTCAAATCCCTAACAAGTTCAAAGTATCGGGAAATTATTTGGTAAAGGTATACAAAGATTTAGATGAAAATGATATCATTCTTACACGTAGAATTTTGGTTGTAGAAGACCCCCTAAAAATTAAATTAGGGGAGGGACAAGCAATTAGCGAAAATGTTGCGGATAGATTTGCGATGCAATCCTTATTTTTTAATTTAATTCCAAATCCACAGTTTCCTTTACAAAATCCGCGTAGAGATATTAAAGTACGTGTATTACAAAATGGGCGTTGGGAAACTTCCCGTGAATTAGAGCCTCTCTACATCTTGAATGACCGCATAGAGTACAGCTTTTCTGCTGCAAATGATTTTGAAGGGGGAAACGAGTTCCGAAGAGCAGACTTACGTTCCTATCGTTACCGCTCAGAAACAGTTGCCCGTTATGAAATACGAGAAGATATGGTCATCGCTTACCAAGTTGAAGATAAACCCAGAAGTTCTAATGTTTACCTGAAAGAATTTGATATGAACGGCGCTTTCTTTATTATCAATCGAGAATTTCCTATTTATGACGTAGAATCAGATTATATTAAAACCATTTTTACGTTAAAAGTAAATCAGCCCTACAAGCACGACGTGTATGTATTAGGAAGATTTAACGATTGGAAGTTTCGCAAGGAATGTAAAATGAAATATGACCCCGCTTATAAAGTGTATACCGCAGAAATTTGGCTTAAACAAGGGGTTTATGATTATTGCTACGCATTAAATAAAAAAGGGGAAATTGACGAACGCTCAATCGAAGGTTCTTTCTTTGAAACAGAAAATAATTACATGATTATCGTGTATTATCGCGGTCCTGCGGATTGGACCGATAGGATTATTGGATTTAAAAAACTAGGAGTTAACGAGTAAATAAAATGGAAAATACCCCCTTAAAACACGAACTAATATCCCTTGAATTTTTAAGGCTTCTTAATATCATGGAGGATTTACGTGCCCAATGTCCTTGGGATAAAAAACAAACGTTTGATTCTTTACGCTACCTTACCATTGAAGAGGTTTACGAGTTATCTGAAGCAATAATAGAAAAAAATTACGAAGCAATTCAAAGTGAATTAGGAGATTTATTGCTTCATGTGGTTTTTTATGCTAAATTAGGTTCTGAGACTCAAACTTTTGATATTTACAAGATATTACATCAAATTTGCGAAAAGCTCATTCGTAGGCATCCCCATATCTATGGCGATGTGAAAGTAGAAAATGAAGAGGATGTAAAGCGGAATTGGGAACTTATTAAACACAAAGAAGAAAAAAAACGTATTTTAGGTGGTGTTTCTAAGGGATTACCTGCGTTAATTAAAGCGATACGAATCCAAGAAAAAGCGAAAGGTGTGGGTTTTGACTTTGAAAACGCGGAGCAAACCTGGCAAAAAGTATTAGAAGAACTTCATGAATTACGAAATGCTACTCCTGAAAAACAATTTCAAGAATTAGGGGATTTATTATTTGCAATAGTGAATTATGCTCGTTTTTTGGGAATAAACGCTGATGACGCCTTAGAAGCGGCTAACCAAAAATTTATAAGACGTTTCAATTACATAGAAGAACAAGTAGAACAATCTCAAAAATCCTGGAAAGACTTTAACCTTAATCAGTTAAACGAATTTTGGAATCAAGCAAAAAACAAAGGGCTTTAAATTTTTTAAAAAAAATCTATTACTTAACCCGTAAATCATGGAAGTACCTTCAAGTAGTAGTTACCCTTATAATATGGTTTACAGTAGCTTATTTTATTTTTTATGAGCAGGAACAACTCCTTCAAATTATTAACCACACAAAACTCACTTGGGAATGGATAGGGCTTGCTATTCTTTTGTTGCCTGTAAATATTGGATTAGAAGCATGGAAATGGTACTGGATGATTAGGGAATATTACCGTAATATCACTTATTTTACAGCTTACCAAGCTATTTTAGCGGGTGCTGCTTCTGCTTTCATTACGCCTCAAAAGTTAGGTGACTACATAGGAAGATTGTTATATCTATCCCCTGAACACAGAATTTCAGCCGCCTTAGTCACTTTTTTAGATAGACTATCACAGTTAGGTGCTACCTTGCTTTTTATGGTTTTTGCTTCTTACTACTTGAATTTGCCTTGGCTATACTCCTTTTTTTTAACTATTTTTACCATTCTCTTTCATTGCTTTCTATGGACATTCCCCCGTTGGTTCCCTTGGTTCAACCAATATATTCCTAAAATTGATATGTATGTTTCTCCTATTTCAATAAAATTACAAGTTTTAACTAGCGCTTTATCTGTGCTTCGGTTTACAATTTTTCTTGCTCAATACATTTTAATTTTTAAGGCGTTCGGAGTTCCTTTGAAAGGACTTTGGGCTTTGTGTTGTTTTACTTTTTTTATCAAGTCCTTTATACCGAGTTTAGCTTTCTCAGAGTTAGGAATACGTGAGGGTGTAGCGATATGGGTTTTTAGCCATTATAGCAATATAAATACGATGATAGTACTGCAAGCAACTTTTATTCTATTTATTATCAACACGTTAATTCCAGCCACTCTCGGGGGATGGTTAATAAAAAATTTCAAGATTTAAATTGTTGAAGCGTAAGCACAGGGTGTTCTGACAAAACAAAAGCAGATAACAAGACTATTCCTTCTAATTTTAAGGATATAAGTTCTTGATAATTATCGAGTTGTATATTACCAATAGCAAAAGCTGGGATTGAGGTTTGCGATAAAATAACTTTTAAACCTTCTAAGCCAAGCGGTGGGATAGTCATTTTTTTAGATTTCGTACCAAAAACTGGTCCTATACCAATGTAATTTATAGGAAATTTTTCTACTTGTTTAAGTTCATGTAGATTATGCACGGTTGCACCTACAATAAAATGAGAGGGAAGTTTTTTTTGAAAAAGTAGTTCTAAACTTAAATCTTCTTGCCCTACATGTACACCATCGGCATGTACATTTAATGCTAAATCTACATCATCGTTGATGATAAGTTGGGTTTTACTACCATATAACACTTCACGAATTTTTTTTAGTTCTTCAAAGTGCGAAGTATAATGGAAATGTTTCTCACGATATTGAAAGAACTCTACTTGGGCTTGTTTAGCGAAAATGGCTAAATCTAAATGAGAATAACGTTTTTGAAGATGAGTATCCGAGATAACGTATAATTTCAAGGTTTATAATAATGAAGTTTGTTAAAAAGGGGTCTGTAAACGTAAATGCCTGTTATACTGTTTCTTCTGCTTAAATAATTACATAAATCTTCTTCTAAAACTACTTTCTTTTTAACGGAGGAAGCGTGAGTAAACAATAAGGAGTCATTTCGGAAAGTGATATATCCGCAGTGAGAAACGTCAAGTCCGGGGACATCAGTAGCAAGGGCAACGATATCACCTGTTTTAGCGTATAGTTTGTAGTCATCTAATCTATCTAAGGGATAATAAAAGCGTTTACGTTGAGACATATTGTTTTCAATGATTTGTATTTTAGTCCAATTTTTGATGGCACTCCATTGTTTTTTGTTACCTGAAATAAAATGAATTTTTTTGTTGATGGGTTCTCCATTGTATGCGGCAATATTTTCCAGTAGCCCATGTTGTTCTAATTGATAGAGGGCATCCGTGAAATAATGAATGCGGTCGTGGAGTTCACAATTGAGTCCATCGTAGTATTTGATGAAGTTTAAATTTTTTAGGAAAAGATTGAAAATTTGATTTTGTGTGAGGGGAAGGTTGATTTGCGAGATTTGGTATTGAGTATAACATATAGCCCAAAACATTTCTATGAAAGTAACACAATTTAATACAGAGGTACAAACCAAAGTTTTATCTATTCCTACACTATTAGGGGCTCCAGCGCCATAGGGTATATTTTTAAAAATGGGGATATGCTTTTCAAAGAAGATTTCGTAGTGAAAGGGCTCTGAAGGATTTAGTATTTTAAGTACCTCTTCTTTTGCGTTACCAACGATATAAACATCAGAAGGTAAGTTATCTGGGGGCAAAGGAAATTCATCGTGACATTTTTTGAGTTGCAGGTTATCTGTTCCTAATAAACCACTCAAGCAAGCAAAAATAACAAATAAACTGATGGATTTCATGGTAATTTGTTGCAAAGGTAACTTGTTGCAAATTTAATTTCAATACGGGAAAAAATCAATCATCGTAGTCTTCTTCTTTAATTTTTTTGAGGACTCTTCCTTTTTCATTTATAAATACTACGTAATCGACATTTTTTTTGAAGACGACACATTCATAAAATTCACCTTTGGGAGTAAAAACTTTTTCATGGGATTCTACGCCATCAAAGGATTCAAGCGTTTTTTTTACATTAAAAGGAAGTTCTTCTTTTTCTATTTCCATTTTGGTTTTAATCCAGTTACCGAGAATATCAAAGGTAGCTTCATATTCTTTCTCACCGATATCAAAAAGGACATGGTAATTTCCGTTCTCGTCTTTGGAGTATTTGGCTTCTTGAGCGTTGGGATACATAGAATCAAAGGTTCTTTTAACTGCATCATTGGTCTGCGCAAGAAGGAATTGAAAACTAATCAAACAAAGCACTATAAGATATTTCATGCTACAAATATAGCAAAAAGGATGCCTAAAATCAAGTTAAATGAGGGGTTAATTCCTGAAGTATTTTGTCAGCTTGTTTAAGTACATTCTCAAAGGAGTATTTTTTTGCGTAATTAATACGTTTTTGTTTTAGGGAGCTATCTTCACCGTTGTATATAAAGTTTTGAAACATTTTCAGCAGTTCATCATGGTTATTATACAGATATAAAATATCCTCCAATCCTTGGTAGGCTTCGCATAAAATAGAAAAAACAGGCTTCCCTTGCGTCAGATATACCATCTCACGCAAAATTAGAAAATAACTATTAGAAATTATGGAAATAATGTTGGGGATCCACTTTGACTCCGTTTTTTATAACCTCGTAATGTAGATGAGGACCTGTAGACCAACCTGTACTTCCCGTTAGACCAATGATATCACCACGTTTTACTTTTTGCCCATATTTAACTTTGACTTTGGAAAGATGTGCATATTTGGTAATATAACCATTACCGTGGTCAATTTCTACTTGAATACCGTAACCTTGCCCTGTTGCAGAATAACCTGCGCAGATAACTCTTCCACCTGCAGTGGCTTTTACTGGAGTGTTCATATACGCATGAAAATCTAATCCCGTATGGAGATGCCAATGCCCTAAATAAGGGTCATTTCTATAACCAAAACCACTTACGATTCTAGAATTTATTGGCTTTATGGCAGGCATTGATTGAAGTTCTTCCTGTTTTTTTTCGGCAATAGTATAAGTTTTATCAAATGAAGATATCTGCAAACCTATTTTATATTTTAAATCAGAAATAAGTTTCTTACTTTTCTGAATTTCCGGTAAATCGTTTATAATACTATGAACTGCTCCACCTTGACCCGCATTCCATATATTCTCATCTAATGGTTTAATATTCAATAAGGACTTATAAAAACTATTTTCACGTTGATGTATTTTCTCCAATGTAGGATAAAACGAAGATAATTGCTCATTTTGATGGTTTAAAACTGCTTGACTATAAGCTAGTTTTTGAGATAAGTAAATTCCTTTGGGGCTACCAATAAAAAAGTAGCAAAAGGCAAGTAATGTAATTGCGATAAGTAATCCAAATGTTATTCCTTTCTTGATTTGATGTAATGCTTCCTTTTTTTCAAACTTAACTTCCTCATAATGAAAGGTTTCTGTATTAAAACGATACCTTGTTGCAAGCATATTTTTTGAGTTCAGTGATTAAACCTTGCAAAAATATTAAAATAATTTATTTATAAACAAGTTTTTAAATATTTTTTTCCACATAATATGTTTTTTTATCTTTTCATAGGTATTTTATCAAACTCAACAGGCAAATTTAGTGGTTGCAATATAACTTTTATAGTATTTTTTGCTTCTTCATAACAACGAGCTTTCAAGGTTTTATTATTAAGAAGTTCTGTTTTTTGCTTTTCATAGATTTTTTTCTCTAACTCCATAAATTTATCATCTTTTTGAAATATTAACCATCCCTCTTTGCTTATAATTTTCTTTTGATATAATTGTAAATCAAAACTTATCAGTTCTGGTTTAGGTAAATCTACATAAATTTTGGATTGAAAAAAATTAAAAACATTTACATTTTTTAAAGATATACCATAAGTGGCTTGAAATGGAACAACAATCTCATATTCCTTAGCAAACAAAGGATTGGTCAAACTTGAAAAAAAATGTTTATCTTTCTCCGAATATTTTAATTCTGCTATTCCCGAGACCTCTAAAGTTTGTAGATCAAAGATTTCTTGAACAGATTTTAAGTATTTTTGAACAAATTCTTGTTTTTTCTTAGCATTAAAATGATGACTATCATAGAAAGCATAGCCAACACCTATTAAAACGCTCAATAAAAAGGTACCTAAAAATATCTGAAAAAAGTACAACTTGTAAAAATCTAAATTTTCATATTTTTATTAAATTTTACTTTAATCTTCATTTCTACTTCTTTTCCTGACGAAGCTGTATATTTAAGTAATGCGGTTCCACCCACGCCAGGCTTAGGAGTTTGAACCTCCAAATCCACTACCCCTTGATGATTAGATAAAAACATTTTAGTCTCCCCTACTTTCATTCCAATCTTTTGGAATTTTACCATTACATACGTATTAGGTTTTAATTGACTTACATTTACATATAGCCTTTGTCCTTCAGGTATCTCTAAATTTTCTGTAATTTCAACAGGTTTACCATTAACCTTTACTAAAAATTTATCTGCTTTTACTATATTCGCAGGTAACTCTTCCTCATCTTCCTCATCACCAATAACCTGCGCAGATAACGTACTAACTAACATGCCTAACATTAAGCATATTGCTAATAACCATCTATTCCATCCTACTAATGACTTCATCTCCTTGAAATTTATTACCCTTATCCATGCAAAAAACAAGCCAATTATCTGTCTTTTATAGCAAAAAATAATTTTTTTACTTGACAATCCACGTATTCACGGTATATCTTTGGAATTATGATTTATGCTGTTGCGGGATTTATATTTTGTTCTCTAATAATATTTTATGCAGGCTCTAAATTATCATTTTACGGCGATTTAATCGCTGGAATACTAAATTTAGATAAAGGATGGATTGGATTAATTTTAATGGCTACCGTGACCTCTCTTCCCGAAGTGATTGTAGGAATATCTGCTGTTGCTTATGTAGGCTCCGCTGATTTGGCTATTGGCAACGTGTTAGGTAGCTGTGTTTGTAATATTGCAATATTATCTGTACTAGACTTTTACTTACCTAAAAACCGACCTCTCTTCGGCGTAGCTACTCAAAGTCATATTCTATCCGCTAGCTTAGGTATCATCTTGATAAGCCTTGCAGGGCTCGGTATTTTCCTGAAAAGAGAATGGGAAATACTCCCAGAAATCGGTTTAATTAGTTTATCTTTTATGATAGTCTATCTTTTTTCTGTGAAAATTGTTTACGAATACAATCAAAAATATCCTTCTCACGAAACAGAACTTAACCCCTATACTCCCCAAAAATCACTTAAAAAAATAATCTTGTATTATATCTTTTTTGCCGTTCTTATCATTACAAGTGCTATTTTTTTACCTGATTTTGCAGACCAAATCGCTGAACAAGCTAATCTCGGTAAAACTTTTGTAGGTACTCTATTTTTAGCAGTTTCAACTAATCTACCTGAAATTGCCGTTTCTATTGCTGCAGTAAGAATGGGAGTCGTTGATTTAGCTATCGGAAATCTACTCGGTAGTAATATCTTCAATATTTTCATATTGTTCATAGAAGATATTTTTTATACACAAGGACATTTATTACTCGACGCCTCCACTAATCATTTAATTTCTGTTTTCTTTTCTATTGTCATGGGCTGCATTGTTATTATTAGTTTGATGTTCCAACCTAATCAAAAAAGATATTTCCTTGGATTAGATACGCTCTTCATTCTCGTTCTATATATTTTGAATTTATTTTTACTTTACCATTTAGGATAATTACGTTATGCATAATTTTAATATCACACAAGCATTAAAAGAATTAAATTCTCACGAAAATGGACTAAATAAACAAGAAGTTCAAAAAAGGATAACTCAATTTGGAAAAAATGAACTTCAAGAAAAAAAGAAAAAGACAGCTTTTCAGATACTGTTAGGCCAGTTCATGGATTTTATGATTCTGATTTTAGTAGTTGCCGCTATACTTTCTGTCTTCATTGGTGACTACACAGATTCTATTATCATTTTGGTTATTGTCATTTTAAATGCTCTTATCGGTTTTTACCAAGAATACAAAGCTGAACAGGCTTTAGAATCCTTAAAAAAGTTAGCAAGAACCCAAATTCAAGTACTCCGTGATGCAAAATGGGAACTCATTGATGCAGTAGAATTGGTTCCTGGAGACATTATTATGCTAGAAGCGGGAAATTCCGTACCTGCAGACGTTCGGTGGATAGAAACGCACAGCCTCAAAGTAGATGAATCAGCACTTACAGGTGAGTCTATAAGCGTTGATAAAAACGCTCAAGACATCTACCCTGAAGAAACCCACCTTGCAGAACGTCACAACATGAGCTTTAAAGGTACTTTAGTGACCCATGGGCGCGGGCTTGCATTAGTTTATAAAACCGGCATGCAAACCGAAATTGGAAAAATTGCCGCTATGCTCCAAATGGAAGAAAGCGATACCCCCCTCAAAAAACGTATGTCCGATTTCTCCCAAAAACTAACTTACTTAATTATATTAATCTGTCTAATCATTATCGGATTAGGATATTTACGAAATGAAGATTTATTCAAGATGATGATGGTAGGTATAAGCCTTGCCGTAGCCGCAATCCCCGAAGCCTTACCCGCTTTAATTACTATCGCTTTAGCTATCGGTGCTAAAAGAATGGTCAAAAAAAATGCCTTAATTCGTAAACTACACGCCGTAGAAACGCTTGGTTCTGTTTCTATTATTTGCTCCGATAAAACAGGAACACTTACCCTCAATAAAATGAAAGTTGTTCATTATAAAGATTTTAGTAATGCCCAAATTGAAAATTTTTCCCCTTTATTCCTAAGTTTAGCTTTAAATCATGAAGTAAAAATACAAGAAAATAAAGACTGGATAGGTGACCCCACTGAAATCGCTCTCGTCGAAAAAGCATTAGAAAGTTTTTCTTTTCATATATACCATCAAATCCTACAAAAATTCCCTCGCATAGCAGAAATCCCTTTTGACTCGTTCAGAAAATGTATGACTACTATCCATGCTTTTGAAAATAAATATCTAGTTCTAACAAAAGGAGCTACTGAAGCTATTATAAAAAAATTACACGACCCCTCTTGCAACGTAGCCATAGAAGAACAAGCCGAAGCATGGGCAAATGAAGGTAACAGAGTACTAGCTTTTGCCTATAAACTCATTGACCACCTTCCTACAAAAGATAATTTAATGGAATTAGAACAAGATCTGACTTTTGCTGGCTTAGTAGCCATGATCGATCCGCCCCGTGAAGAGGTCTACGCCGCCATACAAGAATGCCTACAAGCTGGCATTAAACCTGTTATGATTACAGGAGACCATCCTGCTACTGCTATTGCTATCGGTAAATCTATTGGTATATTTAAAGAAGACCACCTTGCTTGGACAGGATCCCAAATAGAAAAAATGACAGACCACGAGTTTAATCAAAATATTCATAAAGTAAGCATTTTCGCCCGTGTTTCGCCTGAACAAAAACTTAAAATTGTGAATACCTTAAAAGCAAAAGGGTTTTACGTAGCAATGACAGGAGACGGTGTCAATGATGCTCCTTCTTTGAAAGCAGCTGATATAGGCGTGGCCATGGGCATTAACGGCACCGATGTAAGCAAGGAAGCATCAGATATGGTACTACTAGATGACAACTTCGCCACTATTGTAAAAGCCGTGCGTGAAGGGCGTAGAATCTTTGATAATATCCGAAAGTTCATTAAATACATTATGACCTGTAACAGTGCCGAAATTATGACTATCTTATTTGCTCCTCTTTTAGGCCTACCCTTGCCTTTACTACCTATTCATATCCTATGGATTAATTTAGTTACCGATGGAATACCCGGCCTAGCCCTCGCTTACGAAAAAGAAGACCCCGACATCATGAATAGACCCCCTAGACCCGCCAACGAAAGCCTTTTTGCCCATGGTAATGGTTTCCATATTATTTGGGTCGGCTTTCTAATGGCTTGTATTACTTTGTTGACGCAATACCTCTCAATGCAAAATTTCAAAACTCACTGGCAAACTATGGTATTTACTGTCCTCGCTCTATCGCAATTAGGACACGTTCTAGCCATTCGCTCCGAAAAACAATTTATCTTCCAAAAAGGTATCTTTTCTAATCCCTTTCTCATTCAAACAATTACTTTTACCATCTTCTTACAACTCCTAGTTATCTATACTCCCATCGGAAATACTTTATTCAAAACAGAACCTTTAACTTGGACTGAACTTCTTTTCTGTTTTGTAATGTCTGCTGTAGTATTTCATACAGTTGAACTAGAAAAATGGATTAAAAATAAACTATAACTTTTAAAGTTTTTTAGCTTTCGCTATAATTTCTGCAATATCCATCACTTTGATATCCTCTTGCTTATTGCGATATTTAACACCATCAGTAAGCATGGTCATACAAAAAGGACAAGCAACAGCCACCACATTAGGATTTACTTCTAAGATATCCTCGGTTCTTTCTGCATTAACATCTTTACTCCCTTTCTCTGGCTCTTTGAACATTTGTGCACCCCCAGCACCACAACATAATCCATTACTTTTACATCGCTTTAATTCCACTAATTCAGCATCCAATGTTTCTATTACCTTACGTGGCGCTTCATAAATATCGTTAGCTCTACCAAGATAACAAGAATCATGATAACTTATTTTTTTTCCTTTGAAATCACCACCTTCTACTTTAAGTCTTCCACTGTATAGAAGATCTTGCAAAAATTGAGTATGATGAACTACCTCATAATTACCACCTAACGAAGGATACTCATTTTTCAAAGTATTAAAACAATGAGGACAAGTGGTTACAATCTTTTTAACGTTGTACATATTTAAAGTCTGAATATTCATCATAGCCTGCATCTGAAAAAGAAACTCATTTCCCGCTCTTTTTGCAGGGTCACCCGTACACGTTTCCTCAGGCCCCAAAATAGCAAATTTCACTCCCACATGAAATAAAATTTTTGCAAAATCTCGCGTTATTTTTTGGGCTCTATCATCAAAACTTCCTGCACAACCCACCCAAAATAATACCTCTGCTTCTTCTCCTCGTGAAGCTAATTCCGCCATTAAAGGTATTTCTACTAATCTTTTTTCCGCCATATTTCTTATTGTCTTTTTAATCTTCAAATATTTCTTTTACATTGATGGTTAACTCAGAAAATAATATGCACTGCATACTATCCTCCTCCGTAAAATATCCGATAATCTCATACTTACCCCGAATCTCATCTAAATAATACTGATGTATCAGTTTATTAACAGGGTCTGCAACCCAATACTCCTTT
>CALLNY010000091.1 GCA_938005475.1 uncultured Bacteroidia bacterium
TGCTAAAATTCGCTATGGGTCGTAGTAAGAACTGTACAGTAGTAGTGAAAGTATCGGCGCAGTCTGTAAAAGGTTCGGTTATTAAACGGATAGTGTAAATGCCCGTATCAGAATAATGGTAGGTAAAATCCGGAACCGTGAGGGTAGTACCATCTCCCAACTCCCATAAATAGTTATCTGCAAATTGGCTTAAATTATTGACTACTAAAAAAGTATCACATACAAAAAATTGTACTTGGGCATCGGCAATAGAAACGGGTTTCACGAATACCGAAAAATCTAATGTATCATTACAAACTCCATCCAAAATAGCGATTAAGCGGACAGAGTATAAGCCAGTATCAGGGAAAATATGATTTACCGTATCGGTATTATAATTAGCACCATCGCTAAAAAACCATTGTACTTGTTGGGTGTTCACGGATTGATGAGTAAATAGGCGTTCTTTGGAGCAAGCAGAGGCAGTAAAAATAGGAACCGCTTTGGGGCGAGGTAAGATGGTAACGGGAACAGAAAAAGTATCCGCACAGTTTGTATTAGGTTGTGTTATGAGGGTAATAATGAATGTTCCTGTGTCGGGGTATTGGTAGTTGGGTTGAAAGACGGAATCAATGGCTCCATTTCCAAAATTCCATAGGTAAGTGGTAGCGAATTCGCTTAAATTATTGATATTAATGCTAGAATCACAATTTACAGTAGCCGTAAAATTAGCAATCGTTTTCGGAACAAAGTAATAAGATTTTTCAAAGGTATCTGCACGACAGGCTTCTCCAGCATTAACAATTAACCTAACGGTATATTGCCCTGTGTCGGGGAAAGTGAAACTAGGATTTTGCAAGGTAGAGGTATTACCATTACCGAAATCCCATAGGAAGGTGTTGTTATAAGGTTGGTTATTAGAAAATTGAACGGTTAAATTACAAGGGACAAAATTATCGGAGAATTGAGCATTTCCTTTAGGATACGCATTAACTTGTTTAATAATGGTATCGGCGCAAGGGGTACCAGGATTAGTAATAAGTTTGACGGAGTAGGTACCTGGATTGGTATAAGTATGTGTAGGATTTTGAGTAGTACTCGTATTACCATCACCAAAGTCCCAGTAGTAGCTTTGAGCGGGGTTCAGAGCTTGAAAATTCTGGGTCATTCCGCAGGTATCCGTAAATTGCGCGGTAACTTTTTCGTAGAGGGTGATAGTTTTTTTGATAGTATCGTTAATATTACAGCTATTAGGATTGGTAACAATCAAAGTAATTTCGTAAGTACCGGGTTGTGTATAAACATGGGGGGGTGGGTTAAAGCTAGTAGAAGTAGTGTTGTCTCCAAAATCCCATAAGACGGAGGTAGAGTTTAAAGAAAAATTATTAAAAGAAACCGCTGAGGGCGTACAGTAAGAATTGGTATTCATATTGAATTGTGCAACTACTGCATTAGAGACTAAAAAATCAAATTTGAATAGACCATTATTGCAGTTCGAGCTATTGTTCACGGTGGAGAAGGCTCCTGGAGTAACGGGGAAATTTTGTAAACCACCACAATTAGCACAAACGGATTGGTAAACAATTCCATTGACATCATAGCGGGAGGTTCCACCGTCCACATGTTCGTCAGCGATATTACCACCGAAGTAGGTTGCATAAGCTAATGCAGCGGCATTTTTTTGGAAAACAATAAAATAAAAATCACTACCATTGGGAGCAGTAGTTTGGAAGGCACCAGGGGTAGTTACCATTCCTGCTATATTTTCTCCGTTTCCTCCTACATTACTGGCAACTGTGCCTCCCCATCCTGCTACGTAAACATTTTCGCATTTATCTACTAATAAAGCCGTAATTCCTAGTTCGGGGGTTCCATCTCCTTTACCAAATCTTGTAGAGTATATAATCTGTGATAAATCAGGAGAGATTTTGGTAACGAATTGCCCGCCATTAGGGATGTTGAAAACGCCAGCAGTAACAGGATAATTACCACTGGTCTGACCTGTTACATAAACATTGCTGTTTTCGTCTAGATGTAAAAGATAGGTTTGGTCATAAGCATTGGTTCCGATATAAGTTCCCGCTAATATTTGAAAACTGGTATCTAAAAGAAATACGAATCCATCGGCAACTCCGCCGTTATAATTAGGGCTGATGGTGCCTTGTGTAGTAGGCAAATTGGTACTGGTGGTACCTCCAGAGAAATAAACTTGCCCAGAATCATTTTTGGTAATACCATAAATAGCATCATTGCCGTTTCCCCCGAAATAAGAAAGGTAATAAGCAACGGAAACATCAGGGCTAAATTTGGCTATCATACCATCTTGGATACCTTGTAAAGTAGTTTGGAAGGCGTTTGCTGTAATGGGTAAATTTGAGGAACGGGTACAAGTACCGATAAGGATATTACCGTTGTTATCTAATTGGATTTCGCCGCGTGCATCATCAGCATAGTAATAGTAAAGTTGTGAGTTGTTAATATAATTATTGACGCCGTCCATTCCGCTACCACCAACGAAAGTTGAGCCTATCAAGCTGGATCCTGTACTATCTAAAACTATTACAACGGCATCAATAAATCCCCCAAATTGGGTTTGGAAAGCATTAGCTGTAATAGGAAAGTTTGCAGAGCGAGTAGCCCCCAAAATATAAAGATTACCTTTGTCATCAGTAATCATACTATGCGGTTGCTCGTTATCCGAACCACCAATATACGTAGCATATAATCTTTGGTTACCTGTGGAGTTGTATTTGATGATAGCAATATCCGAGTTATAAAATAAAGAGTTAGTAGCAGGGAACTGATTGATACCTCCTTGATAGTTAGCTTGAAAACTGGTTATAGTAGTGGGGAAACCGTTACCTGCAACATTGCCGCCAGAATAAGCGTTACCGAATAAGTCAAAAGTGGCAGTAAAGCCCCAGTTATCAGCAAAAGAGCCAGTAAGTGTTGAAAAAATCAGGATAGGGTCTATGATTAAATCGTATTGAGGATTATAATTTCCTAAATCAAAAGTAAACTTATCAGCGTTTTTTTTGAAGGATACTTTTACATAAATTTTTTTACCGTCAATGATTTGCCAAGCAAGTGGATTTTTTTCTGTGAAAGAAATATAATCCAACTTGATTTGGATACCTTCATGGGTTAAAGTGGGTTTTAAATGGTGGTAAGTCCATTGAATTTGATGAGGGTTAGCATGAGGGTGGATAATCCAGTCATAGTGTAGTTCGTTATTGGTAGTATGAACTTGCATATCAATTCCTTGGTAGAGATTTTGGTAGGTAATAGAAGCAAAAGCATGAATTCCTGCACGCCAATATTTAGGGTCATTTCCTTGAAAAAAATTAAATTGCGTTTCAGAAGGGAATTCTTCTTTGAAAGTGGGTTTTAAGGTATTAAGGAATTGCTGTTGAAAAAATTGATAAGGTAATTCAATAGGTTTTTGAGTAGCTCTTAAACCGTATTCTGCTTCATGATTGCAATGTTTGTGTTCTTGATGGGGATTACAATATTCAGTGGCTTTGCGGTAGTCAATCAAAAGGAAAGAGAAAGCATTCTCCTGTAAAAACCATTCCGCAGATTTAAGTTGAGCACGATATAAAATATCAGAATGCCATTGTCCTTTATTTTGCAGAAATATAGGTAAGTCTTTTGCTTGTATCAAACAACATAGTAGTATAAACAATACACCCAAAGCGTACTTCATAAAATTATTTTTTAGTAGTTTGCAAATATAATAAAAAAAATTACTAATTTCGTTGTGAAGTTTGAACGAAATGCTAAAAAAACTTTTTGCCTTAATCTGTTTAATAGGATTTTATAAAAATTTGCTTGCTCAATGTCATAATCCACAGTTTACTTTTTTACAAAATCCTACTTGTGGAGAAACACAAATTCAAAACCAAACCGTCGGTGCTATAAAACAGGAGTGGGATTTTTCTACGGGAGATTTAATGAATACTCCTATACGTTTGCCGGGGTACTATATCCTTGATGCAAGAGGTTTAAACATCGTAAAAGATGAAAGTTCCGGTAACTATTATGGATTTACATTAAGTTCTACGGTTGGGTTAGTGCGATTAGATTTTGGTAATTCTTTAATGAATATGCCAACAAGCACCGTACTAGGCACTTTTAGCTTGATTAGTGGAAGCACTTTATCAAACTTTGCTGTTGCTTTTGATGGAAATAATTGGTTTGGTTATCTCGGAAATGCTAATAACAGAGTGCTTATTTTTAATTTTGGTAGCAGTATCACTAATACTCCCACAGTAACCAATTCTCCTATACTAACAGGAGTAACCAATTCTCGTAACATAGATTTAGCTTATTTTAATGGAAAATGGTATTTGATAGTAGCCAATTCTAATAATACATTTGCTATTTTTGAAATCGGTACGAATTTGTCTACTTCGCTAACTCATGTAAAAACTCATTCATTAGCAAATGCCAGTGCCTTTATAACGGGTTTAAAAACGATAGTAGATTGTGATACCTTGAGAGTGTTAGGTTGTCATGGACCTCATAACGCTCCTACAATCTTCAAAGTAGATTTTCCTGTAGATTTTAATTCTCCATTACAATTTGTAAATCCATTGGGTAATTTATCAAATGTATGGATTTCTTATATAGATATAGCTTATGACGCTAATCGTTGGATAGGATTTGGGCAATTTTTAAGTAATTATTATAGAAGAGTAATTTTTTCTGATAAGGCTTTAAATAGTATTTCCTCCAATATTGTTGCCGCGCCTGCCCTTACTGGTATGACCGATATACGCGGCATGAAACTCATCAAAGAAAATTCTACTTGGCATTTGTTTTTTGTAGATAGAACTACGGATTCATTAGTGCATTTCATTTT
>CALLNY010000092.1 GCA_938005475.1 uncultured Bacteroidia bacterium
ACAAAGAGAATATATGAACAGCTTAAAGAGATACAATGATTTCAATAATATTTTAACTACATATCAACATGAAATAAGTCATGTTCAAGAGTTATTAGAGGAAGAAAGGAAGCGAGCAGAGGAAGAAAGGAAGCGAGCAGATGATTCAAAACAAAGAATCATAGAATTAGCTAAATTCTTAAAAGAATTAAATTTACCTATCAAAGAGATAATAGAAAAGACAGGATTATCCGAGCAAGAAATACAAAATTTATAATAAATTATTGAACACAATTAAGGACAGGTTTAATATTTATTGTTATTCCAAACAAAAAACTCTAATTTTGCGTTTATTTTTACATGGCAAAAATTAGTATAGACATTATCAGCGGCGATTTGACCCCTGAGAAGGTATATTTTGGTATTGATTTAGGTACAACTAACTCGCTGATAGCTTATGTTAAAGATGGTAAACCTCATTGCATCGCTGATTTTGGCAAGGAGGTTATTGTTCCTTCTATTATTCACTTTGATAAATCAGGAGCTATTCAAGTAGGAGATGAAGCTAAGACTTTTCTTCTCACTGACCCCCAAAATACCATATTCTCTGTAAAAAGATTATTGGGTAAATCCTATAAAGATATTCAAAACGATTTATCCCATTTTAGTTACAAAATTATTGATAATGGTGAAAATGAACTTGTTAAGATACAAATTGGTGAACGTTTCTATAGTCCCATTGAGTTATCAGCTTTAATTTTGAAAGAACTAAAAAAGCGCGCAGAACATCGTTTAAAAGTTCCAGTACAAGACGTTGTAATAACGGTCCCAGCTTATTTTAATGATTCTCAACGTCAAGCAACAAAAGATGCTGGTAAATTAGCAGGCCTCAATGTTTTAAGAATTATTTCCGAACCCACTGCCGCCGCAATTGCTTATGGTTTAGGACTTAATAATCAACATGAAAAACAAAATATCGTTGTGTATGACCTAGGCGGTGGAACGTTTGATATTACTGTTTTAACTTTGGAAGAGGGAGTCTTTGATATTTTAGCAACTAATGGTGATACCTATCTCGGCGGCGATGATATGGATATTGCTATCGTAAAATTTTGGTTACAACAACATCAAATCCCTGAAAATTACTTAAATCAAAATAAGCCCTTCGCTCAACAAATTAGGCTTTTAGCAGAAAAAGCAAAAAAACATCTTACAAACCATCCTAATTTTGAAGATAGTATTCATTTTAACCATCAAAATATAAAGTTAACTTTAGAATTATCTACTTTTAACAATCTTATTCAATCAATAGTTGAAAGAACGTTAAATTGTTGTAAAGCCGCATTAAAAGATTCGGGTCTATCATATAAAGACATAGACAAAGTGATTTTAGTGGGGGGTAGTACTCGGGTGCCCTTAGTTAAACAGAAAATTGAAGAATTCTTTGGAATTAAGCCGCTAGATAACATAGACCCTGACCAAATTGTAGCATTGGGAGCAGCATTACAAGCGGATGCTTTTTTAGGTAAATCTGAAGTCTATTTAGCGGATATCACACCTTTATCATTAGGAATTGAAACCGTAGGCGGATTGATGGATGTCATTATTCCAAGAAATACTAAAATTCCCACACGTGCAGGACGTCTATATACTACCTCCATAGACGGACAAGTAAACTTAAAAATTGCTGTTTATCAAGGAGAAAGAGAGCTTGTCAAAGAAAATAGGAAACTTGGTGAATTTATTTTAAAAGGGATTCCCGCTATGCCTGCTGGTTTACCTAAAATTGATATTCAATTTTTTATAGATTCAGACGGTATCCTAAAAGTTACTGCGAAAGAGTTAAGAAGTGGTGTAGAACAAACCATTGAGATCCAACCTTCTTTCGGCCTTACGGATGAAGAAGTAGAAAAAAGATTATTAGATTCCATTCAACATGCCCAAGAAGATATTGAAACTCGTTTGCTATTGGAAGTAAAGGAAGAAGCCAAACAAATATTATATACTACTGATAAATTTTTACGTAACTACTCACAATTTTTAACAAGTGAAGAAATATCAGGAACACAAAAATTGATACATCATTTATCAGAAGTTGTAAATACCGAACAGAAAGATGTAATTCAAAAAGCAATTGAAGCACTCAATAATTTTAGTAAACCATTTGCCCAACGTGTAATGGATGCCGCAATACATCAAGCTCTTACAGGTAAAAATATTCAAGAAGATTTTAGATAATGCATATACTCATTACGAAAATTGTATTAAACATACTTATAATCAATGGATTAGTTTTTTTAGCTACTACCTTACACGAAAATTTGCTTCAATATTTCTTACTTTTTAAAACCGATTTATTCAATATCAGACAAAGTTTAGGATTGGGCGCCTTCGGACCAGAATATTTTGAGCCTATTCAATTAATTACCTATTTTTTTTCACATGCCAATTTTCTGCATTTACTCTTCAACTCTTTCGCTTTAATGAGTATTGGCTCTATGGTGGAAATTGCTATGGGCTACCGAAGATTTCTGCAATTTTATTTGTTTGTAGGCGTTTTAGGTGGCATAATTATTACTTTTTTAGACCCCTCCCCGAACCCTGTTCTTGGCGCATCTGTTCCTATCTCGGGCGTTTTAGTAGGATTTGGTTATTATTACCCTGATAAAAAACTAATTATTTTTCCTATTCCAATTCCTATCAAATCAAGAACTATCGTTTTAGGATTTATTGGAATTAGTCTTTTAATGGTACTAATCAATGAACAATCAGGTATTTCGCATTTTGGGCATTTAGTCGGTGCTTTGTTAGGTTTAGCTTATTTTGCTACAAAACCCAAACGTCATATATTCTAAATATTTACATAACCAGTAAAAACCTGCTTAACAGGACCCTCTAAAAAAATTTGTTCTGCTGAATAGATAGTAACTTTTAGGTCTCCGCCCAATGTAGATACGAAAACCGTTCCTGTTTCTTGCTTTTGTTGTTTAAGATAGCAAATTGCAGAAGCTGTGACCCCTGTACCACAACTTAATGTTTCTTCCTCAACCCCTCTTTCGTAGGTTCTAACAAATATTCCTTCTTGTATTTTACTCACAAAATCTACATTCGTTCCATTCGGTTGGTAACGTTCAAAATTTCTTATCTCTTTTCCTTTTTCATTGACAGGATAGTTCCATACATCCTCCACAAAAACCACATGATGCGGGGAACCGGTATCTAAAAAAAACTCATGGTCGTTCAATGGTTTAAAATTTTGATAAGGGTTCATGAGAACTCTTACCGCATTATTTAGTATTTCCGCTTGATGGATACCATCATAAGCAATAAAAGATATTTTATTAGAACTAATTGCACCGATTTCTTTGGCAAAGAAGCAAACCGCACGTGAACCATTTCCACAAAAAGAACCTAAATTTCCATCAGCATTATAATAAACCATTTCAAAATCAGCTTGTTTGTGATTTTGAATCAAGATGAGACCATCTGCACCGATACCCAATCGTCTTTGACATAAGTGGTAAACCTGTTTGGGCGAAAGCGTTAAGAATAAATTCCGATTATCAATCAAAATAAAATCGTTCCCAGTTGCTTGATATTTTGAGAAGGGAATCGTCATATATTAAAAGTTTCTAAATAAGCGTTACGCATGATTACTAATTTTTTGAGGAGATACTCTACCTGGTCTAGGGGGAGCATGTTGGCACCGTCGGATTTTGCTTCGCTTGGATTAGGGTGGGTTTCTAGAAAGATACCATTCACTCCAACTGCTATACCAGCTTTTGCTATGAGTTCTATTAACTGTGGACGTCCCCCAGTGACTCCTGTTGTTTGATTAGGCTGTTGTAAAGAATGAGTAATATCTAATACTACAGGACAACCCGTTTCTTGCATCCACGCTATATTACGATAATCAACGATTAAATCATTGTAACCGAACATAGTACCTCTTTCTGTCAATAAAACTTTTAGATTGCCACTATCACGTACTTTTTGTACCGCATATTCCATGGTTTTCGCAGAAACAAATTGTCCTTTTTTTATATTTACAATTTTTTGAGTTTTTGCAGCCGCTACTAATAAATCAGTTTGACGACATAAAAAAGCTGGTATCTGCAACACATCTACAAACTGAGCAGCCATTTCACATTCGTGACTCTCATGTACATCAGTTAGTATGGGCAAGTGAAATTGTTCTTTTACTTTTTTTAAGATATTCAAGGCTTTTTCATCTCCAATTCCCTGAAAAGAATCTAATTTCGTGCGATTAGCTTTTCGGTACGAACTTTTATATATCAAGGGAATTTTTAACAATTGGCAAATACTTAATAATTTCTCGGCAACGGTAAAACAAACTTCCTCACTTTCTACGGCGCAGGGTCCAGCTATTAAAAAAAATTGATTTTGATTTTTGATAATTTCTGGTAACCAATTGGGAACCAATGCATTTAATGCAACTATATTACTCATTTTATTTATTTTTATTTGTTTGCAAGAAAATTTCTGTTAATAAGTTAAAGCGTTCAGGTTGTTCCATCATAGCGGCATGACCACATCGGTCTATGAAGGCGAGTTGTGAATTTTTGATATTTCGGTGAAATTCATGGGCAACGGGAACTGGTGTGATGTTATCATTTAACCCCCAAATAAGCAACGTAGGCACTTCAATTTCTTTTAAACGATGAGCTAGATTTTGCCTTTGTGCGCTTCTCGCTATCTTAATGATTCGCAAAGCTTTGTTATTATCATTCACTATATCAAATACTTCGTTCACTAACTCTTGCGTTGCGGTTTGTGGGCTATAAAATGTGTATTCTACACGTTCTCGTATAAACTCTATACTGGAACGTCTTGGAAATGATTGCCCCATACCAGCTTCAAATAAACCAGAACTTCCTGTTAATATCATTTTGCTGGTTTTATGAGGATAATTTAAGGTATAATACAGAGCTATATGCCCACCAAGCGAATTCCCAATTAAATGTACTTTTTCATATTTCTTGAACTCAATGAAATCCCTTATAAACAGGGTCAAGCCTTCAATACTTGGCTCAACAGAGGACATAGTGTAAATTGGCATTAAAGGAATAACTACTGTAAAATAATTCCTAAAATACTTTAGGACAGGTGTCCAATTACTTAAGGCACCGAAAAGCCCATGTAACAAAATCATAGGTTCTCCTGAACCTTCTTCTACATAATCAAAACCCGATTCCTTGACTAATCTGTATTCCATTAATTAATCACGCAAAATTACATTTTTTATAACAATCCTTTTATTTCCTAATCTATAATTTTTTAACATCTCAATAATTCATTATCCTTGATTAAGTAAACAAATAATATAATTGATTTTCAATGTTTTGTATCCAAAAATTACACGTTTTAAGTTGATAGCAGAATTATCCCTAAATTTACATTGTGGAAATTATACCTAATCAAGAATATCAAAAGATTAAGCAGAAAAGTGCAAGTATAACGATTACCTTTGGTTTACTCTTGTTAATTATTAGTTTTGTATGGACATTTGTAGAAACGACTGATCCTCCTTTATTTGAAGTTTTATCGGAAGGTTCGGGGTCAGTAGATTTTGGAAATTGGGTGGAAGGTTCAGGAAATGTTAATAATTTTGAAGAACCCTCTCCTACACCGGGAGAAGGAAAGCCTAAATTATCACAAGAAACACAAACAGTTTCAGCGAATGAGCAACAAACATTAAGTAGCCAAGCAGAGGAAAATGAGGTTACTACTCCCCCTGTAAAAGAAAAAAAAGAAGTCAAAAAAGAAAAAATAAAATCAACACAGATTGATAAACCGAAAGAAATTGATAAACATAATAATAACGTAAGTAATACCACAACAAATAATAGCAATCAGAGCGTTGGTTCAAATCATGGAAACAGCAATCAAATAGGAAACAGAGGAAGGGATGATGTAAAAATTTTGGATAATGATGGGTTGTATACTTTTGGCTCTGGGGAAGAAGGATTACAAGGAAGAAAACCTATTAGTTTACCGAAACCTGTTTACGAGGTGGAGGCGGAAGCCAAAATTACTTATGAGTTCACGATTGCTCCTGATGGCTCAGTAAAAAATGTCAAAGCCCTAACTTTAAGTTCTAATGCAGATTTAAAAAATGCTGGTATCAAGGCCATTTACAAATGGAAGTTTGAGCCCATAGAAGAAAATAAAATTCAAAAAACAAAGGTAACTATCACTTTTAAATTGAGATAAATCTACTTAAAGCAAAATTACCTTGATTTATTAAGCAAGGATAGAATCGATTTTAGATTTTAGAGCACTTTTAGGGGCGGCACCCACTTGTTTGTCAATTACACTTCCCCCTTTAAAGAATAGCAGTGTAGGTATATTTCGGATGCCATATTCCATGGGAATTTCGGAATTGTTATCCACGTTCATTTTTCCAATCACAAATTTACCTTCATATTCTTTTGCTAGTTCCTCAATGATAGGAGCGACCATTAAGCAGGGTCCACACCATTCAGCCCAAAAATCTACTAGTACGGGTTTGTCAGATTTTAAGACTACATCTTCAAAATTTGTGTCAGTAATTTCAATTGAATAATTTCCCATTATTATTTTTATTTTAGTCTAAACGAAAATTGATATTGTTCAAGTTCCATGAGTAAAGAATTATCTATGTGGATGTTCGTATTTTTACTGGTAACTAATAATTCTACTCCGGTATTAGAACGTACTGCAAATTTAATAGGATTTTTTCCTTTATGACATAAAAAAATTTGTTGTAATTGTTTAATATTTTGATTATCAATCGATAAATTATCTAGTTCAATAATAATTTCTTTGACTTGTGCGAGTAAATCTTCTAAAAGTTTG
Source organism: uncultured Bacteroidia bacterium (assembly GCA_938005475.1). Taxonomy (GTDB): domain Bacteria; phylum Bacteroidota; class Bacteroidia; order J057; family CALLMJ01; genus CALLMJ01. Next base: position 6,838 of record CALLNY010000092.1, read on the forward strand.
ATTTCTTTGATACGAACTTCATAAATATCATGGTTTTTATAGTTTGGTATATATGATCCTGAGATGAGTAGCATGCTATCTAATTCAAAGAAATGCTTAAACTTTAATAAATCTTCACCGAAAAGTGTTATTTCAATAGAAGCATGCAAATCCTCGAGAGTTACTTTTGCCCATTTGTTACCATTTTTAGATATTTTTTCTTGAAAATCGGTTACTATGCCAGCGAATTTAACTTCTTTATTTTTAAAATTTTCTAAATCTAGAATGGAGCAGTTCGTGAAAGTTTTAATTTCATGTTTATATTTATCGAGGGGATGTCCTGTTAAATAAAATCCGAGAAAGTCTCTTTCATGTTTCAATTGTTGTAATATAGACCATGGTTCGGTTTTTGGGGGAGCAGGTTTTTCTATGATGTGGTTCATAAGCGAATCTCCAAATAAAGAAGCTGAAACAGAATGATTTTGATTTTGTCGGTAACGTGAACCGAAAGTTATAAGTTTTTCCATGAAAGTTTCGTCATTTTCTTTTTCTTTAACGAAGTATTGGGAGCGGGAAAAATGTTTATCAAAATCGAGTGCACCACTATAAATTAAACATTCAAAGGTTTTTTTATTAAGGGTTTTAGGGTCTAAACGGGTAACAAAATCGTAGATATCTTTAAAAGGACCATTATCATTTCTTTCGTTGATAATGGCTTGTGCACTGCTCTCACCAAGTCCTTTAATAGCATTTAAACCAAAGCGTATTTGTTTATATTTGTTTACGGAAAAAAGCATTTCTGATTCGTTGACACAAGGGGGTAGTACTTCAATTTTCATTCTTCTGCATTCTTCAATGAAGAAGGTTATATCTTTAATGTCGTTAATATGATGGGAAAGTACGGCTGCCATGTATTCATGGGGGAAGTGAGCTTTTAGGTAAGCAGTTTGATAGGCTAAGACGGAGTAAGCGGCGGCATGAGATTTGTTAAAACCATATTCAGCAAATTTAGCCATGGTATCAAAAATTTTTTCAGCAGTTTTCTTTTCTATACCTTGTTGAATTGCTCCCTCTACAAATTTTGAGCGTTCGGCTTCCATGACCTCTTTTTTCTTTTTTCCCATGGCTCTACGCAGTAAATCCGCACCACCAAGACTATAGCCTGCAATCGCTTGTGCAATCTGCATAACCTGTTCTTGGTAGACCATAATTCCATAAGTATTTTTGAGTATAGGTTCTAATTTAGGGTGTTCATATTCAATGGGTTGTCTTCCATGTTTACGGTCTATGAAGGTAGGGATATTGTCCATGGGTCCTGGGCGGTATAAAGCATTCATGGCAATCAAATCCTCAATATTAGTAGGTTTGAGCTGTCTTAAATATTTTTGCATTCCTTCTGATTCAAACTGAAAGGTAGCAACGGTTTCACCTTTTTGGTACAATTCAAAGGTTTTAGGGTCATCTAAAGGAACTTTTTGAGGATTGATATCCAAATCTTGAGTTTGTTTGATGATTTTACAACAGGTTTTCATGATAGACAAAGTTTTTAGTCCGAGGAAATCCATTTTCAGGAGCCCCACTTTTTCGGCGAAAGGTCCATCGTACTGCGTGGTAACTACTTTATCTTTATTGACAGCAAGGGGGACATAATTATAGAGTTCACCGGGTGCAATAATAACTCCTGCGGCATGTACGCCTGTATGTCGGGTAGTACCTTCAAGGGTCATAGCGTATTTGAAAAGTTTTTGGATTTTTTCACTTCCATTATTTTTTAGTTCGAGTAATTTTTGATAATTATCCGGGTTCTCTTCTTTGGAGAATGCTTTTTTGAAAGTGATATTAGGTTTATCAGGAATCCATTTTGCGATTTTATTGATTTCATCAAGAGGGATTTTGAGGGTTCTACCAACATCACGTAGAGCGGTTTTGGCTCCCATTGTACCATAAGTAATGATTTGGCATACAGAATTTCTTCCATATTCTTCTACTACATAATCAATCACTGCTTGCCTACCTTCGTCGTCAAAATCAATATCGATATCGGGTGGGGAAATTCTTTCTGGGTTCAGAAAACGTTCAAAGAGTAAGGCATACTGCATAGGATCAATATCAATAATACCGATGCAATAAGCAACAACCGAACCTGCGGCAGAGCCTCTTCCCGGTCCTACAAGCACTCCACGTTTTCGGGCTTCTGTAGTAAATCCTTGAACAATCAAAAAATAACCTTCAAAGCCCATCTTTTCTATGATTTTTAACTCATGTTCAATTCGTTCGGTTATTTCTGGGGTAATAGTAGGATAACGAACTTTCGCTCCCTCCCAGGTTAGATGCCTTAAATACTCCATCATGGATTGAAAACCTGATGGAACTTTGTAAATAGGGAGTAATAAATTCGAATTTAAGTTTAAATTGAAGTTTACGGTCTCTGCGACAGCAATAGTATTTTCTACCGCTTCTGGAATATCTTGAAAGATATCTAGCATTTCTTCGGCAGTTTTAAAATAAAACCTGGGATTGAGTTCGTTATTATCGTCCGTAAAACGAAAACGATTTTTTTCATTATAGTCAGAGCCCGTTTGTAAGGCTAAAAGCAAATCGTGAGCATCAGCATCTTCTTTATTAACATAATGCGAATCGTTGGTTGCAATGATTTTTACGTTATATTTTTTTGCCCATTGGATTAAGATATTATTACAAGTTTCTTGGTCTTTAAGGTTATGTCTTTGTAATTCAACGTAGTAATGCTCTCCAAATAAGTTCAGATACCACAAAAATATTCTTAAAGCTTCTTCTATGTTTCCATTCAGAATATTTTGATTAATTTCAGAGGCAAGGCAACAAGTCGTAGCGATTAGCCCCTCCGCATGTTTACTTAGAATTTCTTTATCAATACGAGGTTTGTAGTAATATCCTTCCTGATAAGCAATACTGTTGAGGTACATTAAGTTTTTGTAACCTTGTTCATTTCGAGCTAAAAGAATTTGGTGGTAGGTTTCATTTTCTTTGGTAAAGTTTTTAAGGTCATATTTACAGATGTAAAATTCGCAGCCAATAATGGGTTTAATGTTTTTAGATTTAGCGGTTAAAGCGAATTTAGGAACTCCAAACATATTGCCATGGTCAGAGATAGCAACAGCAGGCATTTGGTTTTGATGAGCTTTTTCTATCAAATCATCAATTTTTGCGGCACCATCTAATAAGCTATATTCTGTGTGAGAGTGTAAATGAACAAACTGAGCCATGGTAAATTGGTTAAAGTAGACTACAAAATTACAGCATAAGTAAGAAACTATGAAGAATGTGAAAAAATAAAAAATTATAAGGATAAAAGTATGATTTTTATGATTGGAGAGTTGCCACACTTTAAAAGTAGATAAAGAAGAAATGGAACAATAGATACTGAAAAGCCCAAATCTTAAAATACAAGTTCAGAAACTTGAAATCAATTAAACGAGTTAGAAAAATCGGTTAAGCAATTAGAAGTATTGTTAAATCTTAAAAAAAATTGGGAGATTATGAGGGGTTGTTACTTTTGAAGTTTTCTATAGAACGGTATAGTAGACTCATAATTTGAGATCTAACGCTTTCGTTATTGAATATAGGATTTTTGGTATTGGGGTAGGTTCGATTAGAAAGAAAGACAAAGACGAGGTCGTAATCGGGGTCAACCCAGAAGGCGGTACCAGTGAACCCGAGGTGCCCATAGGTGTCTAAACTAGCTTGTGAGCAGGTTGGGCTGATTTTATTTTGTTTAGGTTCAGGTTTATCGAAGCCAAGTCCTCTTCTATGTTTAGATTGATTTTGTGAGGTAAAATACTTAATGGTAGCGGCGTCAAGGAAGCAAATACCACCGTATTCACCTCCATTTTTGAGCATAAAGCCTAGTTTTCCAAGGTCATAGATATTAGCGAATAATCCAGCATGGCCTGCTATTCCTCCCATAATTGCGGCGTTGGGGTCATGGACGTATCCTTGAATTTTTTGTCTACGCCAATAACTGTCAATTTCGGTAGGTGGGATGATGTAATTGGTATCTAAGGGTTGTTTATAGGGCTGAAAGAAAGTATTATACATTCCCATAGGTTCATAAAAGTGTAGTTTAACGTATTGATAAAGGTTCATTCCGCTTATTTTTTCCAATAGTTTAGCTAGTAAAATCATTCCTAAGTCACTGTAAACAAGTTCTTTTTTTTTGGTTATTTTAATGTTTTTTATTCTATTCCAGAATATAGTATCGAAACTCTCATGTACCCAAATTTTATCGGTGAGAGGTATATTAAAGCCATCTTTAGGGGCATTAGAGACCATATCGGGGTTAGACTTACCGTTTTTTAGGGTGGCTGTCCAAAAGTTTTCGTAGGGGGGCAAACCTGAGGTGTGAGTTAATAAATCAATGATTCGTAGTTTACCCACGGGATAGTCTTTTAAATTCGTTAAATACCTACCGATGGGGGCGTAAAGATTGATTAGCTGTTGTTCATATAAGTGCATGATACCGAGCGTGGTTGCGGCTACTTTGGTTATAGACGCAAGGTCATAGATGGTATAGAGGGGGTCTAAATCTTTTGAGGATTTAATGTATTCAGTTTTTCCGATAGATTTAGCATAAACAATTTTGTTTCCTCTTATAACTAGAATAGAAGCACCTGGAAAAGCTTTTCTTTTGATGTAATGATGGACTGCCGTATCAATTTTGGATAGTGTATAAAAGTCCATGCCTACGTCTTCAGGTTGTGCGAATTGTAATCTTTGTATGGAATTAAAGTATAGAGGTCTTTTGCTAAACTGCGGAATAAAAATTGGTAACTTTCCTTCGGGAACGAGCCCCCCAAAAATAACTTCCGCTACGCCTTCTTGGCAATCTTTAACTTCTTCGTAAGCAATAATAATGGCTTCCTGATCTTCTAATGCTTTTAGTAAATAAGGACTTCCAAATATTGCTAAGATTTTACGAGGTTTTTGTAATTTTTGTATTTCATTAATTAAATTTAAAGCATTAGGATTAAACTCATGCAATTTGGGGTCTTTACTGTTCATGTTAAAAATTCCTAAAATAATGTATTCATAGTTCTTTAAAATGTTTTTGTAATTTTCAATGACTTGTTGAGTGGCATCCAAAGGGATTTTGATTTCATCAATCTGGGTATAAACTTTTAGAGTTTTTAAAAAAATGGATTGTCCATTATGATTACCTATTTGAACATAGGCAAATTTTTTGTTTAGTTCTTTAATGGGTAAGAGCCTACCTTCATTTTTTACAAGGGTAATAGATTTTTTGTATAATTTAGAAACTAATAATTCTGCATACCGGGAATGTAAGACTTTATGGACATTTTGGGGGTCTACTAATTTATTTTGATGTAAATTTAACCATTCTTTGGCAAGTAGTATTTTAAAAACACGTTGGTTAATTTCTTGTTCAGAGATTTGTCCGTTTTGAATAGCTTTTTTGATTTTAGAGATAGCGTTGGGGATATTTTCAGCGAATAAAAGGATATCATTTCCTGCGAGTAAGGCTTTTAGAGCAATATCACCGCTTTGAAAGTATTTAGTAACGGCTCCCATATTAAGAGCATCCGTAAAGACAAGTCCGTGAAATTTTAAGGAATCTTTCAATAGATTTTGAACTATTTTAGAGGATAAAGTGGAGGGTAGATTGGGGGTAGGGTCTAATGCGGGGATGAACAAATGGGCAACCATGATACCCATGACACCGTAGTCAATCATATGTTTAAAGGGGTAAAGTTCTAAACTATCAATTCTTTCAGCGGAATGCGGGATGATAGGTAAATCTAGATGGGAGTCAGTATCGGTATCTCCATGTCCTGGGAAGTGTTTAGCGGTGGCAATGATACCATTTTTTTGCATACCTTGCATCATCATTAAGGCTTTTTGGGTAACGTTATGTTTGTCTTCTCCGAAGGCTCGTGAGCCAATGACGGGATTATAAGGATTATTGTTTATATCGACAACGGGAGCAAAGTTGATGTGAACCCCCACTGCTCTTAATTGATGGGCTAGTTCTTCGCCGTATTTGTAGAGCAAGGAGTCATCTTCAATAGCGGCTAGTGTCATATTTTTAGGGTAGCGGATACAAGAATCCAAACGCATAGCAAGCCCCCATTCTGCATCTTGGCTTATCAACAAAGGAACATTGGAAATATTTTGAAAATAGTTAGCATACTCCGCTTGTTTAGTTGGATGTCCTTGCATAAAAATTATTCCCCCGATTTTGTATTTTTTTATGGTTTCTTCGATATAATGAAAATTAGAATTTTGTTTTCCCGAATAGGCAGGAATCATAAATAATTGGGCAATTCTTTCTTCTAAGGTCATTTTTTCTAATGTTGATTTTGCCCATTCTCCTTTAACAAGAAATAAATCTTGGGGTTTTTCAATAATTTGAATTTGCCCGAGGGAATAATCAAAAAAGAAAATTCCCAAAAGCCATAAAACTTTTCTAATTACTTGCATTTCACTAATTAAACTGCAAAATTATATTTTTTTGTTTTCAGATAATTGTTAATTTTCCACGATATTTTTTAGGTTAAAAGGAATGTTAATAAAGTTTTTTAGTTGGAATAAGAGTAGGTTTTTGGATATTTTAATTTTGAAAAAAACTTTATTTTTGTTGTGAAATAGGTAAGTTAGTATGAATATTTTTTTAACAATTAGGAAGGTAATAGATTATTTTAGTTTAGATGATGAGTTAGAAAATCAGGATTTGGTATACGAAGAGATTAGAAAGGGAGTAATTTTTAAGGGTACTAATTTATGGATTTTGATTTTTGCGATTGTAGTAGCATCAGTAGGGCTAAATGTAAATTCTACGGCAGTAATTATAGGAGCGATGTTAATTTCTCCGTTGATGGGACCAATTAACGGCATGGGTTATAGTATTGCCACCTATGATTTTGAGTTATTTAGGACTTCTGTTAAGAATTTTACTTTTGCAATTATAGCGAGCCTTTGTGCTTCTGCAACTTATTTTGCTTTAAGCCCTGTTTCTACTGCTCATTCCGAATTATTAGCCAGAACAAGCCCTACGATTTACGATGTGTTAATTGCTTTATTTGGTGGTTTAGCAGGAATTGTTGCGATTTGTTCTAAACAAAAAGGGAATGTAATACCTGGTGTAGCAATAGCTACTGCTTTGATGCCTCCTTTATGTACTTCGGGATACGGAATCGCTACCTTACAGTTCGATTTCTTTTTCGGTGCTATTTATTTATTTACGATTAACACTATTTTCATTGCTATTGCCTCTGTATTGCTTTCTCGAATCTTAAAGTTCCCCATACGAAATGTTGTAGATGAAAGAAAAAAGAAAAAAATTAATCAAGCTATTACTGTACTAATTACGATTGTTATATTGCCTAGTATATTTTTCGGTTATAAATTAGTGAAACAAGAAAATTTTCAACAAAAAGCGAATACATACATCAGTAATGTCTCAAGCTTTGAAGGAAATTACCTTTTAAAAAGTGATATTAATGTCAAAAATAATACGATTAAATTAGTCTATGGTGGCTTTAAACTCTCTGACAATCAAAAAAATTCGATAATCGCAAGAGCAAAGGATTTTAAGTTAGATGATGCTACTATTATGATTGAACAAGGTTTATCATATAAAGATATAGATGATAAGAATTTAGAACTAATCAAACTTAAAGAACAAATTTTTGATTTGAATAATTTAATTGCAAAAAAGAATTTCGAGATTGATAGCATAGCAGGCAAACAAAAATTAGGCTATGTCATGCTAAATGAAGCGAATGCTTTTTTCCCACAAATTAAAGGTTGTCTTTTTTCAGAATCGTTATTTTATTATGATACTTCCCAAACTCCTGTTAAAATTCCTATTGTGGTATTCAAATCACAAGGAGCAATCAATGCAAACGATAAAATTAAAATCCATAATTGGCTTAAACAAAAATTAAATAATAATCTTGTTAAGGTTTATTATGAATAGATAAAGATTTATTTGCAACGTATTTGCAATTGCAATAATTTTGTAATAAAGTAATTATTTTGAGAAAAACCAGAGGATTATTCTTGATTTTGTTCTATTGTAGTTCTTATGTTCTAGGACAAATTAAAGTTAGGGGGGTTATATTAGAGGAAAGTCAGTTTCCTTTATCTCAAACACGTATATGGTTGCATGAACTTCATCTTGGTACTTTATCTGATGAAAAAGGAATTTTTGAAATGGTTGTACCTCAAAAAGGGAATTATCATCTTCATATTTCTTATTTAGGCTACAAATCTGAAATATTAGAATTGTTTTTAGAAAAAGATACTTTTCTTACTGTGTATTTACAACCAAGCCATTTAGAATTTAAAGATGTAGTGATTGAAGCCAATATTCAAAAGACTTTAATACAAGAAAGTTCACAGGATTTATCAGTTGTAACTCAAGATTTTATTTTAAAGCGGAATTTTGATAATCTCTTGAAAAGCATAGATAGGATACCGGGCATCAACACAATCAACATTGGAGTTGGGGCTTCGAAGCCTGTGATTAGAGGATTAAGTTTTAATAGAGTAGTGGTAGCGGAAAATGGAATCAAACAAGAAGGACAACAATGGGGCGGAGACCATGGACTTGAAATAGACGGTTTTAACGTTGATGAAATTGAGATTTTGAAGGGACCTGCCGCTTTATTTTATGGTTCTGATGCTATGGGTGGCGTTTTACATATTCAACAAAAAATTCCTTCAGAGGATGGTTTTGCTTTTCATACTATACAAGGCTATCGTTCTAATAATCAGGCTTTTTTTCAGTCTACTTATTTAGCTTATAAAAAGAAAACAATTGCTTTGCAACTCCGAAATACATATCAAAATTACGCTGATTATGGGGTTCCATCAGATAATTTTATTTATAATTCCTATGTTTTACCTATTGAAAATCAAAGACTTAAAAATACTTCTGGTAGAGAATGGAACAAAATGTTTCGTATTAGCTTTCATGGCAGAAATTTTAATAGTTTCTTAAATATAAGTCATTTTTATCAGAAATTAGGTTTTTTTTCAGGAGCTTTTGGTATTCCTACTAGATATAGTGTAATACAAGATGGTAATTTTAGAAATATAAGTTTACCATACCAAAATATACAACACACTAAAATTCAAAGTAATAATCAGATTTTGATAGGAAAAGATTGGTTTGAATTAGATGCTGCATGGCAACAAAATCAAAGAAAAGAGTTTTCAAAAGCACATTCTCATGGGCAAAACTCCAAGGATAGTTTAGCTTTAGGTTTGTTGTTAAATACTTATTCATTAAATCTAAGATATTTCAAAAAATGGGGACAATGGAAATGGGTATCAGGTATGAGTAGTCAAATACAAAACAATCAAATTAGTGGTTTTGAATATTTAATTCCTAATTTTCAACGTTTTCAATTAGGTTTTTTTCAGTTTTTGCAATACAAACAAAATGAGCAATGGATATGGAATGTAGGAGCAAGATTAGATTATGGCAATGATGAACTTCAAGAAGCATATGTAGATTTTTATAGGCGAGGCATGTATATGGGTAAGCAATTACGAAGTCCCTATATTGCACGTAATTACATCAATTACAGTTTTGCGGGTGGGCTTTCTTGGTTTATTAATGAGAAATGGAACGTGAAAGGGAATTTAGGTTCTGATTTTCGTTACCCAGCACCTTCTGAATTAGCTTCTAATGGAGTTCATCACGGAACATTTCGGCATGAGCAAGGTAACCCAAATTTGCTTCCCGAAAGAGGTCTACAAACCGATTTGGTTCTGCATAACGAAAATACTCATTGGGAACTTAAATTATCTGTTTTTAGTGCTTATTTCTGGAATTATATTTATCTATCACCGACTACTCTTTTTTCTAATTTACCTGAAGGTGGACAGGTTTATCAATACCTTCAAAGTGACGCATTGCTTTGTGGAGGAGAATTTTTTGTAGACTATCATTTCATAGAAAATTTGCATGCCAGTGTAAGTGCCGATTTTGCCTACGGAGATAATTTAACTCAATCTAGACCTTTGCCTTTTATGCCTCAGCCTTCAATTCTTACACACCTAGAATATCATCTAAAAAGACTAAAAAAATTCAAAACGGAAATTTGGTTAGAGCATCGTTATGCTTTCCCTCAGTATCGTGTAGTCATCAATGAACCAGAAACTTTTGCTTTTCATTTATGGAATGTTGGATTTCAAACTCAAATAAATTATTCTAAACAAAATTTCACGTTAGGATTGCAAGTTCAAAATGTATTCAATACACGTTACTTCTATCATTTAAGTAAATATAGATATTTAAATATTTATGAGCCTGCTAGAAATTTTGTAGTTCAACTACAATGGAAATGGTTGTAAATCTAAATAATTATATTATTGATAATCAAATAATTATAATAATTTAATACAAATCATGAAACTGTAATTTCAAAATGTTACGTTTTTAGTATTTTTGCAAAAAGTTTTTAAATGAAAGATTCAGATAAAGAACCCCTTACTTTTGAGAAAGTCTGGTTGTTATTTCAAGAAACAGATAAGAAGTTTCTTGAAACAGATAAGAAGTTTCTTGAAATGGAAAGAGTATTAACTGAAAAGTTTGGGGAGACAGATAAAAAGTTTCAAGAGTTACATAAGATATTTAAGGAGTCTAACAAAAAAACAAGAGAATTAGAAGAACTTTTTATAGGTCAGTGGGGTAAGTTAGTAGAATCGTTAGTCGAGGGTTCTCTTGTGAAACTATTAAATGAAAGGGGGATTATGGTTCAACAAACCTTTGAACGCTCTCGTTCCCGTAAATTAGATAAAGAAATAGAAATCGATATTATTGCATGTAATGGGCAAGAAGTAGTAGCAGTTGAAGTGAAAACATCTTTATCAGAGAAACATGTAAAAGAATTTGTAGAAAAATTAAAAGTATTCAAACAAGCATTTCCACAATACAGTAACAATAAAATTTATGGAGCAGTAGCATTTTTAAGGGCAAGCTCTAATGCAGATAAATTTGCGTATAAAAAAGGCTTATTTGTGATTAAAGCAACTGGGGATAGTGCTAAAATATTAAATGATGAAAAATTTAAACCTACTGCTTACTAAATTAGGTTTATAAAACTATTTTACAAGAAAGTTTTATATTTGTAGCATGTTTCAAAAGGATTTTTTTAAAGATCAAGTGGTTCTTGTAACTGGAGGTGGTAGTGGAATAGGCTATACAATTGCCCAACAATTTTTAAATTTCGGAGCAAAAGTTGTAATTGCTTCGCGTAAAATAGAAAAAATCGAAAAAGCTGTTCAACAATTAGGTGCTAATTGCAAAGGGATGATATTAGATATACGACAACCGGAGCAGGTAGATGAAGTAATAAAGAATATCATAGGGGAGTATGGAAAATTAGATATTTTGATAAACAATGCAGGTGGGCAGTTTCCCTCTGCGGCAGAAAATATCAGTATCAATGGTTGGAACGCTGTAATAAATAACAACTTAAATGGCACGTTTTATGTTTCAAGATCCGCTTTTTTACAAGCTTTTCAAAAACAGAATTCAGGTGTTATTATCAACATTATAGCTAATATTTATCGTGGATTTCCGGGTATGAGCCACACGGGAGCCGCCCGGGCTGGAGTTGATAATCTCACTAAATCTTTAGCTGTTGAATGGTCTCGTCATCAAATTCGAATTAATGCAGTAGCGCCAGGAATCATCAATTCCTCCGGATTAGACCAATATCCCCCACAACTTTTGAATAATATAAATGCAAACATTCCCTTAAAAAGAATGGGAACATGTGATGAAGTTGCATATCCTGTTCTATTTTTAGCTTCACCTATGGCTTCTTATATCACCGGAGAGACTTTATATGTAGATGGAGGTATGAGGCTCTGGGGCGATTTATGGGAAATCTAAATCAATCTTTATTTTCAATTAACCTCTTTAAGTACTTTCTTTCAAAATACTTTTGCGCAATTTTTTGTTTGTTGCTTTCATTTAACTCTCCTTTGAATAACTCATAAATGGTATTTATGTTTTGATTTAGTATATTTTGGGCTTCTTGTAAAGCATTAGTATTCCCTCCTTGAATAGCATCACTAAGTTCCATAATCTCCATCAAAAATTCAGAAGAAAGTTTTATTTCACTTGAACCATCTTCTTGAACAAAATTCCATTTTTTAAGAAAGTATTCTATTCGCAGTTCATCATCATTTAAAGTTTTATATGCAAGATGAATTAAAGATAATTGGTTTTCAGCATCAGAATTTTGAAATTCTTTAATCATCTGCAGATATTTTTTTCTTAAAATTGTTTTATCTATAAAAAAATTAACGGGTTGTTCAAAAACAGAGAAATAATCAACCATAAAAATTATAACAAAAATAAAAAATTTGTAACTTTGTTGCTCTAAATTACGTAAAAATAGTAAAAGAACAAAATAACATACTAATGAATTTATTTTTACTTGCTTTCTTTTTTACACTTACTGTAAGGGAGGCTTTTATATAAGACAATACCTAGTGTCTTCATTGGATTGGTTTACGGCTTTAATTAGTCTTTAATTCAAGTTATTGTACGTTCAAAGCAAGTACCAAAGGAATCCAAACAACAAAAAAAGACTGCCATTAAATGCAGTCTAAATTGAATAGTATTTTTATCGATTAAACTAATTTAGAAAGTAGCTCTTTTTTCTTAGTATCAAACTCTTCTTGGGTAAGAACGCCCATTTCTTTGAGTTCTCCTAGTTGTTTTAGGGTAGCCATAATTTTTTCTCTTTCTTGTTCCGATGATGGTATTTGATTAGAAGTTTTATTTTGGTTGTTCATCATTTGGTTTACCATATTCATACCTATGTTCATTTCCAACATAGTTTTCATCAAATTACCTGCACTATTTTCTTTGGTCATACCTAAACCTGTTTGCATTTGAAGGAACTTGTTCATATCATCTACATTCTGGGATAAGTTCAATTTATTAGCAAGGTTAGTAAGTTCCATTTCATTTTCAAGCATTTTTTCTTTACGTTTAGTTCTTAACTTCATGTTATTTTTGACCATTTCGTCAAGTTCAGCTTGAAGTTCTTCGGGTAAGTTAATACTTTCAACAATAAAGGATTTTATTTCTAAGCCTACTGATTGTAAATCTTGATTGATGAAGGGCAGAAGTTCAGTGCCTAAATCTGCACCCATAGAAGCCAAATCTAAGATAGACTTACCTGTTTTTACCAATGATGTGGTAAATTTAGAGATGATAATACCTCTAAATCGGTCAACAATTTCATCAGTGGTAACTTTAGAATCTGTACCTGCTATTTCTGTGAAGAATTTAGGAGCATCCACTACTTTGAAATAGAGATTTCCAAAGGCTCTTATTCGAACCGCATCAAACTCGGGGTCTCGTATTAAAATAGGTTGTTTAGTTCCCCATTTAATTTCCAGTTGTTTAGTAGAAACAAAGTAAACATCGCATTTAAAGGGCGAATTAAAACCATATTTCCAGCCTTTGAGGGAAGAGAGGATAGGCATGTTTCTTGTAGATAATTCGTAACGCCCTGGACCATAAACATCCGCTAATTTTCCTTCATTTAAGAAAAGAGCAACTTGAGACTCTCTTACTACTAATTGTGCACCCATCTTAATTTCTTTGTCCTCATCAGGAAATTTATAGATTATAGTGTTATTTGTGTCATCTAACCATTCAATGATTTCTATGAATTGGTTCTTGAAAAAATTAAAAATTCCCATTTTATTATTGAATTATTTTATGATTATTACGTAAAAATAATTTAGAATGTTGCAAAGAAAAAATAAATTAAATGTTTTTAACATCTCTAAAATAACGTAAAATAACTATATTGCTGTTAATAAACCATTTACAATTTACTACGTAAAAAATAAAAGATTATGAACAAAATTTTATGCAAAATAAACTAATAAAATTGAATTAACTAAAGACTATAAAAAAATGACAACATAGCAATTATGCTGAGAAATTTTTCAGAGGGGTTTTAAACATCTTGGTTTATATCCCAAGCTTCAAGATAATCCGCAACTTTTCTTACAAAAGCACCACCTAATGCCCCATCAATGACGCGGTGGTCATAAGAATGCGATAGAAACATTAAATGACGTATTCCAATTACATCACCAGTGGGAGTTTCTATGACAGCAGGTTTCTTACGAATTGCACCAGTCGCTAGAATAGCACATTGTGGTTGTAATATTACAGGAGTTCCCATGACGTTCCCAAAAGTCCCTACATTGGATAGAGAGTATGTTCCATTCGCTAGATCATCGGGAGTAAGTTTATTATTTCTTGCACGATTGGCTAAATCATTGACACCAGCTGCTAAGCCCGCTAAATTTAATTTATCTGCATTTTTCAATACAGGTACTATCAAATTTCCCGTTGGTAGAGCTACTGCAATCCCAATGTTGATATTCTTTTTGACAATTATTTTATCTTCATCCACTGAAATATTTACCATAGGGAAATCACGAAGTGCTTTCGCTACTGCCCATACAAAAATGGGAGTATAAGTTAATTTTTCGTTGTATTTTTTTTCAAAATTATTTTTAACTTTTTCACGCCATAAAACAATATTTGTAACATCGGCTTCTACGAAGGAAGTAACGTGAGGTGATACATGTTTTGAATAGACCATATTTTCTGCTATCATCTTACGCATACGGTCCATTTCTATAATTTCAAAATCTCCCGAGAAAGAAAAAGATTTCTTGGGAATATGGATACCACCATTAGAAGGTGCGTTTGAGGTAGCCGAGGTAGCGTAAGTGGAGGTTGGTTTTTCTTGGACCGTTTGTACAGTGGAAGATGTGGCAACATTGGATTGAACAGTTTGAGAAGCAGAAACTGCCGCCTGCTGGACAAGCTTTCCTGCTTTTTTGGCTTCAACGTAAGATAATATGTCTTTTTTGGTAACTCTATCTTCTTTACCAGTACCGGGGATAGTTTCTAATTCTGCCATAGAAATACCTTCTTCCTTTGCTATGCTTAAAACTAAGGGAGAATAAAATCTTCCTGGCATGGGATTTGCCAAAACAGAAGCTGTTAACTGGGGTTCATTAACTAAAATATTATTAACAGGAGAAGAGATAGTATTAACTTGTGGGGTGGTGCTACTAGCAGGAGTTATGGTGTTCTCAGTAACTGTTTCCGTCTCAAAGATTGCAATAACTTGTCCAACAGGAACTACTGCGTTTTCAGGAAATAAAATTTCTTTTAGTATTCCTTCTGTAGGACTAGGCACCTCGGAGTCCACTTTATCTGTAGAAATTTCTAAAACGGTTTCATCTTGTTCTACTTTATCCCCAATTTTTTTACACCAACGGATAATGGTTGCCTCCATTATACTTTCGCCCATCTTGGGCATTACCATTTCAACTCTCGCCATGTTTTGATGATTTTTCGCAAAATTAAAAAGTTTTACAATCTAACAAAAAATTAAATTTAATACCAAAGCCGAAAATGCTCTTTAACCTGATTTCTATTAAAATACACTATCCCCAAATTATACAAATCTAAACTTAATGTAACCTTCTCATCTTTAATAATATATTTCCAAGCTCTTAACATCGATGAATTCCAATAAATATCGTCAAAAATGATAAAGCCTTGCGGATTAATATGCTTCTTTAACACCTCAAAATAACGTACTGTGGCATCGTAGGTATGGTTTCCGTCAATGAAAACTCCATCAAAATTTTCATTATAGCTTAAATGGTTCAAAACATTATCAAAAGTATCATTTATTAAATTGACTTTTAAATTCAGATTAGAAAGTAAATCTATAGCCTTTATGTGTAAGTTTAAAGAACCTTCAATGCTAATGAATTCATAATCAGAATTATAAATTTCTGATAATGCGGTGGCAATGTAAGCAGTAGAAAATCCCAAATTGGTTCCTAACTCTAAAAAACGTTTGGGTTTATGGTATTTGATAATTCGGTAAAGTAGTTCTCCTTCTTTTTTTTTTCTTGCGGAGCTAAGGGTTATTTTAGATAGTTTTTTTTGAATGAAAAACTTTTTACAATTATCATATCCTGCTCCAAAATCTTGTATTTCAATAATTTCATAAGATTTTATATATTCTAAACGCTTAATTTCAATTTTCTCTCCTATGGAGGATTTTTGTTTTGGTAATACTGTGGTAATTAAATGATAAACAAAAGGAGAGTGTATTCTCCATTTAGATTTAGAAAACCAAAAGAATTTTATGAATTGTAATGCTCTCCAGACGAAAAGTTTAATCTTGAGATAGTTCATCCATGGACTGTAAAACTTTCTCTTTTAAGGAATATTTGTATTCTTCTAATTTATTAGCGAGGTTGGGGTTGTAAGTTGCAAGGATTTGGGTCGCGAGTATAGCTGCGTTAAGGGCTTGATTGAGAGCCACGGTCGCAACGGGCACGCCGCCGGGCATCTGTAAAATAGATAAAATGGAGTCCCAACCATCAATAGAGTTAGAGGATAGAATGGGTACACCAATGACAGGCAAAGTGGTAATGGAAGCTACCATACCGGGTAGATGAGCCGCCCCCCCAGCACCAGCTATTATCACTTTTATTCCTCTATTTTTTGCATTTTTCGCATACTCAAACATTCTATCAGGAGTTCGATGTGCCGAAACTATCGTCATTTCATAGGGAATTTGCATTTGTTTCAAGAAGTCCGCCGCATGCTTCATAATACTATAATCAGATTTAGACCCCATTATAATTGATATGGTTGCCTCGTTCATGCTAAAAATAATTACAAAGCTACAAAATTTTATAAATAAAAAAGGCTACCTTTTGAAAAGCAGCCTATTTAATCTTATGAAAAAATCATGTTTCAAAAAATAACTAAATGTTTTAAAAAATAACTAAAATATTTATTGGCTGGGTCTACCGAAGCAGTATTCCGTTCCTGATACATTAAAAGGATCCCATTTAATTTGCCTTTGATTGGGGCAAGTTTGGAAATAAATCCAGAATAACATAATTAATAAAAAGACAACTACACCTGAAATAGCAATTTGCCATTTTTTGATTTGTAATTTTAATTCAATGACTTGGCTTTTTTGAAATTCTAGTTCAATAATCCTTTTAATATGGTGTTTAACGCGAAGTGCCGCATTTTCACTTTTCACCACATAATCAAAGACACCATTTTCAAAAAGCTCAACTGCCGCTTGTACACTTTCTTGGGCAGTAAACATAATCACATAAACATGAGGCAATCGTTTTTTTATTTCTTTTAGGGTATCTAAGCCATTCATCTGTCCTTCCAAATCATAGTCTAAAATAACTATATCGGGCATTTTCGATAAATTGGCTATACAATCTTCCCCAGAAACGTAAAAATGGTATTCATAATTGGGACCTAATTTCTCTTGTAAGGAAATTGCCCATATTTCTTTGTCTTCTACGATAAATACTCGGTACTTTTTATTGGACATACTTTTAAAATTATCGTTCCAAAATTAGAAACTTTCATTTAAACTTAACAAAAATATTTGTCCCTAATAGTAAATCGTTAACTTTTTAGATTGTTGAAAACAATTAGCCCCCTGAATCCATCAGAGGACTTGTAACTCAATTAAGTTATTATAGAACTACTTCTGAACAATCAGTTTTAAGGTTTGTACACTAGTAGAAGTTTTTAATTTAATAAAGTAAACTCCATCCGTAAAATTATCTGTTTGAAGTGAAATCAAATGCGAGCCCATTTCATAATAGGAACTATTTTGTTGCAATAGTCTTCCCGATAAATCATATAACCCAAACTCGACCTCTTCATTTTTATTTAATTCAAAACGTATAAAAGCTTCATGATTCGCAGGATTAGGGTATAATACTGCATTCAATCTAGTAGCAGTCTCATAGGTAGATTGGTTGGAGACCGGCCAGTCTCTTAACAAGAATATACCACGACCATAGGTCCCTATAACAACATGTTTCTCAGGAGCTTCGTCTAAAAATATTTGAACTTGAGTTCCTTGCTCTACTACTCTTCTATTAACCATTTTCATGTCCATCGAGATTACAGGAACATTTTTTGTTTCAGGGCTATTGTAATCAAACCAATTAGGAGCATTGACACTGGGATTTGTCAAATCTTCATTAGAAGCATAAACACCAATTTCTGTACCAATCAATACTTTCCAGTTTCTGGGGGATTGTAAAGTAGTGGTAGGAGCAAATAAAGCTGTATAGACAGGATATTTAGGGAAGTTACCAGTTACATCTCTAAAAGTAGGAGAAGCAGAAAGAGCATTGTTAGATACGTAAATTCTTCCATTAGATTGATTATTAAAATCATAAGCACCGTAGGTAACTAATATGGTATTAGGGTCATTAGGATGCGCCGCAATATGAGTAACCCAACGATTTGGTAGTCCTGAAGAAATTTTTTGAATAGTTCTATTACACAAATCATTTGCATTAGTAATTCTCCATATTCTGCCTTTACGAGTTCCAACATAGAGTGTATAATTACCGTCTTGGGTGATGGTCATACAAGTAACGCGATCGTCACTTTCCCCTTCATTGATAGCATCAGGATAACTTATCCTATTCCATGTCGGTAAACTGTCAGGTCCGCCGAAGGGATTTATTATTAACCATACATTTTCATGTAAATAGTCATGGGCAAAAGCATAAGTTTTATAATTTTTCTTGCCACTAGCTTCTTGAATTTCATAATGGAAGCCACTTGCATCAATGGTTGGTGTTATGGTTGGATACTCAATGAAAGCAAAGCAAGCGGGTACGGAAGGGTCTGGAGTAGGACCTTGTCGAAATTCTTCATTTGCTGTAGCATGAACAACCCCATTACAACTATCTTTTTTGCTGGGATATCCATAAAATTCTTCAAATAACCCACCAGCATTTAAGCTTCTATTCAAAACATCTCCGCCCATTGATGAATAGAGTAACAAGTTAGGATTGACTATGGAAGCC
This sequence comes from uncultured Bacteroidia bacterium, assembly GCA_938005475.1. Classification (GTDB taxonomy): domain Bacteria; phylum Bacteroidota; class Bacteroidia; order J057; family CALLMJ01; genus CALLMJ01. The sequence goes on from CALLNY010000092.1 coordinate 25,774, forward strand.
GCTATTTTACCTTCACTAATTCTTACTAAACGTTGAAACTCTTGATTGTTTTGTGAAGGATTATTTTTATATAGAATTCCTCCCTCTTTTAATATAGCATAAATTTCAAATGGATTACCACCAAATTTTACCGAAGAAATATGCGCCGTATTATAGGATTTAGACCTTAATGAAAAAGTTTTACCATCATCATTTGATACAGTTATCTCTCTTGTACCTGAATACCAAATTTGATTAGGATTAGAAGGATTAAACACAATGTTATTTAATGAAGCACCAACATAAGCGTTATCCCCTAGAAAAGCAGGAAAATTTCTTCCAGCAATAGCCCAGCCATTTTCTTCGGTATATTCCCAATAAGATGTACCACCTAGTAACAAGCGAGTTTTCTTTTTGGGGTCCACTACCATAGTCAAAGCGTACCATCCTTGACCATCTTGGGTTGGAGTGAAAACTCCAGGAACTGAGCTCGGTGCAATAATAGTAAAATTATTACCTCCATCCGTTGAACGTGCCACTCCCGCAAAACCTAACTTTGTTATTGTATTTACTCCTGCAATGTAAACATAGTTGGGATCACTGGGTGCAATAGCTACCTCAAAACGAACCGGACGGTTTGAGCTAGTAAACATACTAGCAAATTTATTAATGATAGAAACAAAATCGCCCGTAAAATTTTCCTGAACAAACACATTTGCAGGATTTCCTATCGATGCAACATAAACTTTGTTATCCGTAATCTCTATATCAATAATGGACTGAGTGCTTCTATCATTTCCAGCTGTATCTTTTAATACAGCTCGTGTCACTGTCCCAAAATTATCATCTGTATAATAAAGCCCTGCATATGTAGCTATATAAAAACGCCCATTTTTATCTTTTGCTACTTTTTGAACCGACAAAAAAGGATTGGTATTAGGGTTATAGAAACAAGATTGAGCAGGGTCGTTACAAGTGTTATCCCACGTACTATTGTTATTAGAAAAAGTATTACCTCCATCTGTTGATATATAAACTCCTTTACCTGGCATTCCAGAATAACCAAAATAACCATTCGCAAAATTCCCTATGTGGTTATTGTTGAAATTGGCATTAGAACCCCATCTTATTTTTGCATTTCTTACTAAATCTCCCGTTGAAACATAAATATTATTTCCATCAATAAAAATATGTGAAACAATTAAATTCTCGTTAAATCCTTGTACTCGTTTCCATGAAAAACCTTGGTCAGTTGACTTCCATAAACCACCACCCGCAGAACCTGCATAAAGATGATTATTAGCATCTATCGCTAATGCGGTAGTTCGACCCCCAAAATTATTTGGACCTAATTCTTCCCATGTTTGAATATTCTGAGCTTCAACATGCTTTATAACTATGAATGCAATTAGTAAAAAAATACTCTTAAAAGACTTTTTGAATATTTTTATCATATCTTTCCGTTTATTTATTGATTTATATCTTAAATCGCAAAATTATGCACTAATAACTAAAATCCCAAAAAAAAATCAAATTTATACTTTTAAGCTTACTGAAAAAGTACATACGTAGAATTAAAAAAGAGGCTAGGAGTAACTCCTAACCTCTATATAAACTTATGCCGCAACAGTAATTTGTTGGATACGATAGTAAATTCGCCCCAACCTTATGGTCTCATAGTCTAATTCTAATTGTGCTTTCGCATCTTTAAGTTGATAATTTTGAGTTTTTGTGAAATATTCAATGCACTTGACCAAATTTTTTTTGCTTACATTCTTATAAATCCATTCCTTTATGCTATGGTTACCGTTTTCATATAAACTCTCTACGTATTTTGTCAAAGTTGAAAACTTAATATTCAAAATGTTTAATATTTCTGCGATAGTCTTACCTTGAAGTATAAGCGTTTCTATTTTGGTATAATTGGAATAACGGCTCAAATTTTGGGGACTGTAATATTCTTTTTTACAATTTCTTAAAATTAAAAGCATTTTATTCCAATCCACTTTACCTTCCCAATCCTTAAAAATCGAATGTTGATTTAATTGCTCAACAGTTTCAAAATCTTGAATAATCATTTGCTCCAATTGAAAATTAGAGCAAAGTTCGAATGTACTACAATTCTTCTCTTTTGCTTGAGATTTCCTTTCTTCCTTTAATGCTTTCATAGCTAAATAATAATATCTTTTGATTGGTTTTAACTCATATTCTTTAACCCAAAACTCTGAGGATTTATTTAAATATTTTTGACCTCTTCTAGAAAGTTCGTAGCTTCCTTTTTGTTGGTTCTTTAAAACCAAATACTCTTTTTGATAAAGAAATTCTATCAATAGACCAATTTTATTTTCTGACCAATGAGCAATTTCACCAAACTGGGGAAGTTGTTTGTGCTCTGGTTTCGTAAATTCTGGATTACCTCTTAGAATACGAACTAAATAGTTTTTTGAAAACTTCCCTTCTAAATCTTGTACTAATTTAAGTATACTGCTAACTTCATTTTGAATGTTTATACTTTCCATCTTGATTAATTTTAATGAGTACAAAATTAGAGGACTGCTTGGTGTACCCATTGGAAAAAAATTCTATTAAGTAACATCATAATAGACATTATCTAAAATCAATATCCTTATTTTCAATATCTTAAATCGGTTACATCATAAAAAAACATAATTATTGCGATAAAATTTGTAAGTTTAAAATTCTTGAAATAAATTTGCGTATATACTTTTCATAAGACGAAAAAAGTTTTAAGTGTGGAAAATATTGAATTAGAAATATTAGGTTTAGCTTCTTCACTAACGTCTAATAACAACACTTATGCCTTGATTTTAAAAGAGCTTCATGGCACAAGGCGATTACCTGTTATTATAGGTGCTTATGAGGCTCAAGCTATTGCATTAGAACTAGAAAACTTCAAAAGACAAAGACCTCTCACCCATGATCTATTCGCAGATGCACTTAAAACCTTAAATACTTACTTAGAAAAAATCATTATTGATAACATTAAAGAAGGTATTTTCTACGCTACTATTTATTTGAATAATCAGGGAAACATCATTAAATTAGATGCAAGACCTTCCGATGCAGTAGCTATGGCTGTTCGTTTTAAATGTCCTATTTTCGTTAAAGAGCAAGTGTTAGAAGAAGCGGGAGTATCGGTTAAAGAAGAGGATTATGCTGAGGAAGATTTTGAAATCTCTCATGCCTCTGCTTATGAAAGCAATATTTCCAATCGATATGCAAGCAATCCACAAGAAATTTATGAGCAAATTCAAAGGCTCAATAAAGAAATTGAAGAGGCTATTCTCCACGAAGACTACGAACGAGCCGCTAAATTACGCGATGAAATTAAAAAATTAGAAAATAAAAAAGAATAATTACTTCATTTTTTTTCGTTTATTCTTTCTGTTGCTTGTTGAGCCTTTTCTTTTATTTTTGTAACCATACTCCTCTCCTTTTTCATAATTACCATATTTCTCACTCGAGATTAGTTCCAAATCTATGGTTCGTTGAATAATATCTGTTTTAAGTATTCTTGCTTTTACTTTATCTCCCAACTGAAATTTTTTTTTAGATTTTTTGCCTATTATACAAAAGCTTTTTTCTTCATAAACATACTGGTCATCTCTTAAACTTTTCAAAGGAACAAGTCCTTCTGCTTTAATATCCAGCATTTGAACATAAAAGCCCCATCCTGTAACTCCAGTTATAGTACCTTCTACAATCTGTCCTAAGTATCCATTAGCATACTCTACAAGTTTATATCTTATTGAAGCTCTTTCTGCATCGGAAGCCTTCTTCTCTTGCAAAGAACAATGTTTACATATTTTTTTTAATTGTTCCCTATCGTATAGCACTTTTTGGGGATTTTCTAAAAATTGTTGTAATATCCTATGCACCATTAAATCGGAATATCGGCGGATAGGAGAAGTAAAATGAGTATAATAATCAAAAGCTAATGCATAATGACCTATATTTTCAGGTTGATAAACGGCTTTTGCCATACTTCTGATAGCGATATTTGCGACAATATCACCTTGTGGAGTGCCTTCAATCTTCTGATTGATTTCGTTTAAAGTCTTTCTAAAAGATTTTTCATTACTTAAATCTAATTGATGACCCAAGCTTGCTAAAAAATTTTGTAAATCAACTAACTTATCCTGTTGAGGTTGATCATGAACTCTAAAAATCATCGGTATTTTTTTTGATTTTGCAATAAACCTACAAACCCGTTGGTTAGCTAATAGCATAAAATCTTCTATCAATTTATGAGCATCTTTTCGTAACTTCGGTTTTATGCCAATAGGCTTATTGTTCTCATCTAGTTTAAAACGTATCTCTTCGGTCTCGAAGTTAATACTTCCGTTACGAAAACGTTTCTTTCTTAATGCGTAAGCTAATGCATTTAATGTTTTTAAGAAATCAGCCCATTCGCCCGTAGGATTTTCTAGTATAGCCTGTGCTTCTTCGTAAGTAAATCTTTTCGCAGAGTGTATTATGGACCTACCGAACCATTCTTGATGAATTTTCCCTGAACTATCCAACTCAAAAACCGCAGAAAAAGTAAGTTTATCTTCATTTGGTCTTAAACTACATAAAAAATTAGATATTTTTTCGGGAAGCATAGGTAAGGTTCTATCCACTAAATAAACCGATGTCGCTTTTTGATAAGCTTCTTGGTCTAACATACTGCCTATTTTTACGTAATACGATACATCGGCAATATGTATTCCGACTTCATAGTTTCCATTTTCTAAAATCCTTAAAGAAAGAGCATCATCAAAATCTTTTGCGTCTTCGGGGTCTATAGTAATTGTGGGTACGGAGCGAAAATCTTTTCTTTTTGTATACTCTTCCTCAGGTATCTTTTCAGGGATACTATCTGCTTCTTGAAGAGCAACATCTGAAAAACCCGGTAGCAAACCAAACTCATGAATGATAGCATGTATTTCTGTTTGATGATTGCCAGGGTCTCCTAAAATCTTGATAATTTGTATATCAGGAGTTCCTTTTTCATTTATTATCAGTTGGGCAAAAGCTTTTTTTCCTATGTAGTCTCGTTCTATTTTTGAGGTGATATCGTATTCCCATGGAATTTTTTTATCATCTGGCACAAAAAAAATACGGTTCGCATCTTTGATAATTCTACCCACAAAATTTCTTTTCGGACCCTCTATCCATTCTACTAACTCACCATAAGAATACCTCAAATTTTTTTCTACAATTTTTACCATTATTTTATCTCCAACCATCAAAAAATATTTCGGTGAGATAGGAACAAAAACCCTTTCTGCGAGAGTTTCTACCCATACTTCATAGTCCAATAAATTCACTTGTTCTACTATACCTTCATATGCTTTTCCAATAACATTTAAAGAAAATTTTGAAGTGGTCTCTTGTATCAATTCTCCCGTTTGAGCTAGTTTCTTCAATGCTTTATAAATTTGATCTACATTATAATGATTTTTCAGTTTAGATTTAGCAAAAATTTGTTTTGCATTGAAAACCTCTCCTGGGTGTTCGTTAAAAAATTGAAGTAATTCATTGGTTAGGCTCATAAATTATTTTATTTTGAATCTGTTTTAATGGATTTCCTGCATAAATACCAGGCTCATGAATATCATACAAAACTACACTTCCTAATCCTATCACTACATTATCATGAATTTGAACGTTATTCTTTATCAAGGTGCCACTTCCAACGAAAACATGATTCCCAATTTTTACTTCTCCATTAAGGATAGCGCCAGTAGATATATGCACATTATCTCCTATCTGACAATCATGCTCTATGGTTGCTCTTGTGTTGATAATACAAAAATTACCTATTCGAGTGTTATTATTAATGAAAACAAAAGGATGAATAGTATTACCTATTCCTATTTGGATTTCATTGCCAAGGATTGCGCTGGGTGCTATTAAATTTAAAAATCGAGGATAATAATCTTTCAAGGATTGAAGTAATTTATTACGAAATGATAAATTTTTGATTCCCCCTATACCAATTGCCATCTGGACATTTTTAAATAGGCTTATATCCTGAATTTTCCCTAGTACATTGGTTTGAGTAGAGAAATCATCCAAATAACCTAGGACATTGTAATTTAAAGACTTGGCAATTTGTGTAACAGATTTTGCATGCCCACCAGCACCTATAATGATTATATCACGAGCACTAGAAGTCATTCATTTTAAATAAAATCTCTTGTAAAATATTTTTTGCTCTATTCAGTTGTGCTTTAACAGTACCAATAGGTAAATTAGTGGAAGCAGCAATCTCTTCATAACTAAGCTCTTCATAAAAACGTAATTCAATTAAAATTCTATACTTTTGGGGTAATGAGCTAACTATTTTATGGATAATTTCTCTCCGCTCTTTTCGTTCTAAATCATCATCGGGAGTAAAAAATTTTGTATCATTTATTTGTAATTCAGAGTTATCCTCTTCATTATTATTTAGGTTACAACTCAAAGATAGCATTTCAAATTTTCTTTTACGAATAAAATCCACACAAGTATTCGAAGCGATTTTGTATAGCCATGTAGAAAAAGCAAATTTAGCTTCATATTTATTTAATGAAGAAAAAGCTTTCACAAAGCATTCTTGCGTTGCATCTTCCGCATCATTTTCGTTATTCAAAAAACGTAATGCAATGTAATACACATTCTTTTTGTAACGGTTCATCAACTTATCATAAGATTTTGTATCTCCATTGATAGCATTTTGAACTAAAAATAAATCTTCTTTGGCTCTTGGCGTTAAATTTTCTAATATTGTGTTGTCTATTTCCATATAGCTAGTCTAGTAAAAGAAAACGGTAATAAAATTAACTGAAATAGAAAAAGTAAAAAACCACCCAAAAAATGATGGATAAGAGGTATTTTGAAACCAATTTTTGGAGTAACTACATTTATAGCGGCGTATTTTACTAATCCCATAAAGCACAAAGTTAATAACAAAATTGGTTTTTTCCAAAATAAAATTGATTCTATTACTCCAATAAAACTTATGAACTGTAAAATATTAAAGATGAACAGTAAAGATTTTGTTTTTAATTGGTAATATTTACCTACATGATAATGCCTTTTCTTTTGAAGGATGTACTCTTTCCACAACTTCTTTGGTTCTGATAAAGTTTGAGAATTAGGAGCTAATAGTATATCCGTTTTATAGCGATCCCTTAAATTTTGTATAAATAAATCGTCATCTCCACTCAAAATATTAAAATGCTTTTTATAGCCGTTTTCTTTAATGAAGACCTCTTTCTTGAGCCCCCAATTTCTTCCTACACACATGTAAGGCTTACCTAAAATAGTAGATAAACTATATAAATAAGCTGTAAAAAATGTTTCCCATTGAATAAATCCATTTAATATTGTAGAATAATTTTGATAAGGACTCAATCCTATTACTATTTCATTTCCTTTTTGAAAAGAATGATTATAATATTTCAACCATTGGTTAGATTTAGGTTTACAATCTGCATCGGTAAATACAATGTATTCGTATTTGGAATTTAAAACTCCTTGATTTAAAGCATATTTTTTAGCAGACCATTCATTTGGAATATCATCAATCACAAGAACTTTAAGCCTGAGTGCTTGTATGCTTTTTAGGTAATTATAACTCTGGTCAGTTGAATTATTCACTATGATAATTAACTCATATTTTGAATAATCCAAATCAAGCCAATAAGGTAGATTTTTTTTTAAATTATCAAGTTCATTTTTTGATGCAATGATAATTGATATTCCTCGTTCATTATTTGTGTTTAAAGAACTTATTTTGATTTTCTTTGTTATTAGAATAAGACCCGTTCCCCAAAAAAGTATGAAAAAAACGAAAGAAATTAGATATAGATACTCCAAAAATGTTTTTACATTGAATGTATTTTGATGGGTATATTTACTAATTCGGATATATCTTCTCCTACTTCTATCATATCATCATCTAGTTCATCATGATACCAATTTACTTGAACCTTCTTACCATTTTCGTAATATAAATCAAGGTCTTCAAATAAACGGATAACCAATTTCGTAGCACTGGAATTGATATAAGTAAGCATAAAATTGAGGGTAATTTCTGGATGGACTTTTATATAATCAATAATCATTTCATGAATAGGAGCAAAAAATTCAGTTGCGTTTGCGGGATACAATTTACCTTTAAAATTGATAATACCTTTATTTTTATCAAACAACACCTCTGGTGAAAATTTAGTGCCTTCAATTAGTACCGCGTTCATTTTTTTAAATTCTATGCGAAATTAAAAAATAAAACCATTCTATCAACAGGTCATCCACGAAATATAATATTATTTAATTGATAATCAATTTCTTAAAAATTTTATTCTTTTCTATATGAAAATAAATTTTTTCTTTGCAAAATATGTTAAAGAATAAAATGGAAGAAACTATCATTAATAAAGTAGCTAATAGCAATATTTTAACTTTCAATTTAGAGGATTATTATCCTGATAGGGATATTACAGAAATGGATATCAAACCTTTTCTTTATATGGAGATGATTTTGAAGGAAAAGGAATTTCGGGAAATGATTAAAAATTATGATTGGAAAAAATATGAAAATCAGATAGTTATTATAGGTTGTTCGGTAGAAGCAATTATTCCTACGTGGGCTTATATGATTATTGCCGCCACTTTAAATGAAGTTAATGCTTTATCTTTTTATGGTAGTAAAACAAGTTTTTTAGAGGCTCATTATTTCAAAGTATTAAACGAACTTGATTATGAAGGTTATAAGGATAGAAATGTTGTGATAAAAGGCTGTGGGGATAAGAATATACCAATATCTGCGTACATGCTTGCAAGCCAAAAGTTAAGCTTATATGTAAAAAAACTTTTTTATGGGGAGCCATGTTCTACGGTTCCTGTTTGGAGAAAGAAATGATACAAATAGTTTAGTTCAGTTTTAAATCTACTAAACTTACGGGCAGTACTTTGGAGACGCCCATTTCTTCCATTGTTACTCCATAAATTACGTTTGTAGTTACCATCGTTCTCTTGTTATGAGTTACGATGATAAATTGGGATTGTTGAGAAAAATCTCGGATAATATTATTGAATTTGTCGATGTTGGCGTCATCGAGCGGAGCGTCAACTTCATCAAAAATACAAAAAGGGGCGGGTTTATATAAATAAATAGCAAAAAGCAATGAGGTTGCGGTGAGGGCTTTCTCTCCACCTGATAACTGATTGATATTGACGGGTTTTTTTCCTTTCGGTTTTGCTATGATATCAATAGGGGATTCCGTTGGGTTTTCGGGGTCTAACAAAATTAAATCACAAGTATCTACTGAGGTAAATAAAGAACGAAAAACTCGTATAAAGTTTTCTCGAATAGCAGTGAATGCTTTCAAAAATTGTTCTTTTGCGTTTAGGTCTATCTCAGAAATAGTGGTCAATAAATTTTGTTTTGCTTTAAGAATGTCCGTTCTTTGGGAGACAATAAAATCATATCGTTCTTTAATTTCTTGATAGGCTTCCACTGCCGTAGTATTGACCTCTCCAAATTGCTGTATTTTGTTTCTTAAATCGAGGAGTTGCTCGTAAAGATCGTTTACTGATGGTAAATCTGTCATATTATCAAATAAATCTTCAGCTTTTAAGGTTTCAGGTTGGATATTAAACTCTACTTGAAAACGTTCAGAAATCGCATTCCATTGAATTTTTAGCTCGGTAAGCGTATCTTTACATTTTTCGATTTGTTGTTCTAAATTCTCTTTTTGATATTGTAATTCTTTTATTTGATTTTCACAGCGTTGTATAGAATTTTTGATATTTCTCACCACTTCTTCTTGGTTAGTCAAATGTCTAATTGCAATTTCTTTTTTTTCGTATAAATTTACTAAATCATTGGTATCTGAACTCATTTTAGTATGAAGTTCTTGGAGTTCAATTTGTAAGGTATCAAGTTCATTTGAACATTCTATAATATTATTTTCTAATTTATTTAAATTTTCACGTTTAAATTGGATTGCTTGTCGTAAGGCTTGAATATGGTTTTTTATTTCTAAAAATTCCAGATTAGCTTTATTATAGTGGTTTTGTTGTTCGTTGTAACGTTCAAAAATGCTATTATATTGTTTATTTTGTTTTTCAAATTCGTCTTGCATTTGAGCAAGTTCTTCTTGAATAGTTTCATAAGTTTGAGTATTATTTGAGATATCTGTTTTAAGACTTATAAAAGCTTCCTCCAATGCTGATTTTTGAGAAGCCGATTTTAATATGAAATTTTTAGTTTCTTGATACTTAAATTCTAAAATGGAATAGTTTTTTTGGGTTTTAAGAAGTTCTTGGTTTAATTCTTTGATTTGATGTTCTAAATTTTTGATAGGAAGGTTTGCCAGTTGTAAATATGTTTCTTGTAAATTTTGTTCTAATAGTGCGATTGTATTTTCATTTTCTTTTATACTTTTTTGAAGTAATTCTAAATCTTTCTTTCTACCTATTTTTTTGCCTTCAAAAAGTCCAATAGAGCCTCCTGCTACTTGTGCATTTCCATAAATCCAATTCCTTGAGATTGAAATATATTTGTTACGGGGGTCTAATGTTTTGATATCTACTTTATCATCAATAAAATAAACATTACCAAATAGAAAATAAGCAAGAGGTTTATATTGTGGTTCAAAATGTAATATTTCAAAAGCAGGTTTATAAGTAGTAGTATTTTGATTAGTATTGAAGTTATTAAGATGAAGAAGTTTTTCAATTTCATTTAAAATAAAAAATTGGGCTTTTCCTAAATTTTTTTTGGTAAGAAGTTGGATAGCATATAATGCCTCTTCATAATTTTGAACCACTATATAATTTAAGTATGGCTCTAAAAAAAGTTCAATTCCAATTTTATATTCTTCGGGGCAAGTAAAAATATCAGTTAACAACACGGGCTCTCTTGCCCAATCTTTCTTCTTAATCAGAAATTTAATTGAGTCAGAATAACCTTCTAAATTGTCTACGAGTGATTTTATAAGTTGATATTCGTTTTTCTTTTTTTCAATAAAAAGTTGAATTTCTTGAATTTGGTTTTTTTGATTTTCTTGTAACTCTGATAAAGTTTGCTGTTTTTGGAGATGTTCATTGAGTTGGGATTGTAAATCTTCGATTTGATTTTCTAATCTCTGAATATTCTTTTTTTCTTTTTCTAATTCATGGAATAAAGTATGAATTACAGCATTTTGGGTATCATTTTCTTCTAAATTTTTTTGGAGTTCTTTATTTAAAGTTTCTAATTTAAGTTTTTGAAGTGATATATTTTTTTCTATTTGATTAAAATATGCTTGTTTTTTTTGAATTTTTTCGTTGAGTTCTTCTAACTGTAATTTTCTAACTTTGACTTGCTTTTGGTCGTAATCTAAATTCCCTTCAAGTTCTTGAAGCAAAAACTCTAATTTATCATAATCCTCGTTTTTAAGGTCAAGTTCATTTTCTAATTTTTCTAATTCATTATGAATGACAATCTTATTATTCGCTTCTTTTACAATCGCTGTTTGAAGCGTAACGATTTTTTCGTTTAGATATTTATTTTTTTCTTTTAGTAAATTTTTTTGAGCTTCTTGCTTTTGGATTTCTTCTGAAATTTCATTGAGATTTTTTTGTTTATTTACTAAAAGTTGTTCTTGAAGAAGTAACTCTTTATGTAACTCTTGCAAAGTGGCTTCATATTGATTGGCTTGGGATTTAATATTGAGGATTTGGTCTTGATATTGTGTTTGAAGTTTCAGGGTTTCTATTTCTTGGTTTTTCATAGTATTAGATTTAAGATAAACATATTGCGAACTGATGGTTTTGTAATTTTTTTTGAGTTCAAGGTATTTTTCGGCTTTTTTAGCTTGCTTTTCAAGATTTTTTAGATTTTTTTCAATCTCTTGCAAGATATCTTCTATTCGGATTAGGTCCTGTTCCGTAGTTTCAAGACGTTTTAAAGTTTCTTTTTTACGAATCTTATATTTTGATATACCAGCGGCTTCATCAAAAAGTTCTCTACGAGTATTATTTTTATCATTGAGTATTTCATCGACCATTTTCAGTTCAATAATCGCGTAGGAATCTGGTCCTATCCCCGTATCTAATAAAAGTGATTCTATATCTTTCAAGCGACAGGGAACGTTGTTCAAAAAGTATTCGGAACCTCCTTCTCTGAAAATTTTTCGTGTGATAGTCACCGAAGTAAATTCAGTCGGAAGTAAATTTTTTGTGTTATCAAAGGTGATAGACACTTCTGCGAAGTTTGAGCGTTTTCGTTTCTCATTACCATTAAAAATGACCTCCTCCATTTTATCGGAGCGTAAACTTTTCGTACTTTGTTCTCCCAAAACCCAACGTATAGCATCAATAATATTTGATTTTCCGCACCCATTCGGACCCACTATACCCGTAATCCCTTTATCAAAATATAATTTCGTCCTGTCTGCAAAGCTTTTAAAGCCTTGAAGTTCTAAACTCTTAAGTTGCATTCTAAAAACACGCAAAAATAAAAACCATCCTAACGTTTCACAAAATTTTGTATTATAGGTTTGAACATCAATTATCAATAAATTTTATTTAATAAAGCTATGCAAGGTCAAGCAAGCAAATTTTTTTCATAGTTGAAGGGGAGTTTTAAACTCCCTTTTTTTATTGCAAAATATTGGCTAACTAAACTAAATTTAAAACTAAAATTGTATATTTGTAGCAATAAAAACATTTTTTAAATGACACAAGAACAGATTGGTCGACTATTTAAAGAAAAATACAGTCAAGCTGATTGGAAGCAATTTCTTGCGCAACTATTCACTGGGGCACACATACTACAAAAGCCGATAACCCTTACTCAACTTGACTCCCCCCTTGTAAAACATGCACTTCAATTAGGGCACATCATTCTTAACGAGAACAGCGTTGAACGTTTCATTGCCCTTTACGAAGTTACCCTTTCCGATACCGTGGACATCCAGCGAAACCGTATAACCTTACGCAACCTACTCCGAAATTACTGGAAAAACATTGATGCCGCTTTTATCGTCTATCACCAACCCGATACTTCAAAATGGCGGTTTACTTACGTCTCTGAACTTACAGGCTTTGACACTGAAGGTAACTACCAAAAAATTCAAACCGAACCTAAACGTTTTACTTATGTACTCGGTGAAGAAGAGAACGTCCGTACTGCTACCGAACGCTTTACTCTACTCGCTCAAAAAGCCAATAATATCACCCTCAATGACATCAAAGACGCTTTCTC
>CALLNY010000093.1 GCA_938005475.1 uncultured Bacteroidia bacterium
TTAATGGATATTTTTGATTTGGCGAGACGTCATCAGATTGAATATGATGAGAAAGGTTTGTCAGAGGAATATTTTCCTTTATTGCGGAGATTAACAAAAGCGATAGAAGAAGAGAAAGTAAAAGGGACTATGGATGTAGAAGATGAGATAATAGAGACCTTCAAACAGAAAGAGACGGAAATAGAAAAAGCGTTAGAAATTGCCGCACAAGAAAGAAAAAGAGCAGAAGAGGAAAGAAAAAGAGCAGAAGAGGAAAGGAAACGGGCAGAAGAGGAAAAAAAACGAGCAGAAGAGAAGGAAAAATTGCTAGAAGAAGAAAAGAAAAAAGCGGAAGAAGAACGAAATAGGGCAGAAGAAGAAAAGAAAAGAGCAGAAGAAAAAGAGAAATTGCTAGAAGAAGAAAAGAAAAGAGTGGAAGAAGAACGAAAACGGGCAGAAGAAGAAAAGAAACGAGCAGAAGAGAAGGAAAAATTGCTAGGACAAGAAAAGAAACGAGCAGAACAAGAACGTGTAAAATTGCTTGAAACTGCGAAATATTTGAAATCATTAAACGTTGATATAGAAATTATTGCAAAAACAACGGGTTTACCTAAATCAGATATAGAAAAATTGTGAACGATAAAATACCAAAAACATAATTTTAAGATATATTGAAAATCTAACATAATAATTGTTTTAAAATAGCGAAAAATTTAAAAATAACTGAATTTTACATATGATTTCTACCCAAATTTCGGTAAAAATCATTTCAAAAAAATTCATTTTTGCATAATTCAGTAAATGATTATAAATTTGAAGTTTATTTTAAATTTTAGAAAGGGAATGTTGCTGAAAAGCATAGAAATTGCACAGATGTATAATGGTGAGGTACAGGGCGATAGTGATATATTGCTTCAATATTTATGTACTATTGAAGAAGGAAAAAAGCATGGTTTAGCATTTTTGGCTAATCCCAAATATATTCCTTTCCTATATGAAACCAAAGCTTCAGCAGTACTTATTTCAAGAGATTTTGTTTCAGAAAAATCTGTAAGTACTACCTTAATTAGGGTTGATAATCCGTATGCTGTGTTTACGGATATCCTAAACCGATATTTTAATAAGAAGATTGATTTAGTGAGTATAAGTGAAAAAGCATTTATACATGAAACCGCACAAATAGGAAAAGAAGTATTTATTGATAGTTTTGTTTGCATTGGAAAAGGAGTAATTATTCATGATAATGTAAAAATTTTTGCCAATACGTTTATTGGAGAAAACAGCATTATTGGAGAGAATACAATTATCCATGCAAATGTCAATATTTACGACCATAGTCAAATTGGAAAGAATTGTATTATTCATTCAGGGGCAATTATCGGTGCTGACGGATTTGGTTTTGTGCAACAAAAAGATGGTACTTTTATGAAAATTCCCCAGATTGGGAACGTAATTATCCATGACAACGTAGAAATTGGAGCTAATACCTGTATAGACCGAGCCACGTTAGGTTCAACGGTTATTCATTCTGGAGTAAAAATAGACAATCTTGTACAAATAGCCCATAACTGTGTAATAGGTGAAAATACTGTATTAGCCGCCCAAAGTGGTATTTCTGGTAGTACTAAAATTGGTAAAAATTGCATGATAGGTGGGCAAGTAGGTATTGTGGGGCACATACAAATTGCTGATGGCACTCAAATAGGTGCTCAATCAGGAGTAAGTAAAACCATCAAACAAAAAGGCTCTGTTTTAAGAGGTAGTCCTGCCCAAGACATCAAATCACAACTTAAAATAGAAGCCTTCATAAGACAACTTCCCAAACTTTACGAAAAAATTCAAGTATTAGAAAATCAATTAAAAAATCTTCATAACCCAAAAATTGAATAAACTATGTACGAGAGACAGCATACACTCAAAGCAGAAATATCTTTTGAAGGAATTGGCTTACATACAGGAGAAATTTCAAAAATTACGATTAAACCTGCTCCTGAAAATCATGGTTTTGTTTTTAAAAGAATAGATTTGCCTTCTCAACCTTTAATTCCAGCCAAGATTGATTATGTAACTGAACTAGAAAGAGGAACTACGCTCGCTATTGGAGATGCGAAAATTCATACTGTTGAGCACTGTTTAGCCGCTCTTGCAGGGCTCCAAATAGATAACGCCCTACTAGAAGTTAGTGGACCCGAAGTCCCTATTTTAGATGGCTCTGCTATTGAATTCGTAAATGGAATTAAATCCGTTGGAATAGAAGAGCAAAAAGCAAACAGAGAATTTTACGCATTAGATGAACCTGTCCATTATAATGACCCTAAAAAGCAAATCGATATAGCCGCTTTCCCACTAGATGATTTTAGACTCACGGTCATGGTGGATTACAACTCCAACGTTTTAGGAATACAACATGCTACATTAGTACGTATAGAAGATTTTGAGAAAGAATTTGCCGCTAGTAGAACTTTTTGTTTTTTTCATGAGCTAGAAGATTTACTTAAAGCAGGGCTTATCAAAGGTGGAGACCTTAATAATGCCATTGTTATTGTAGATAAAATGCCAAGTCAAGAGCAATTTGAGCAATTAGCCCAGTTATTTGGAAGAAAAGACGTTCAAGTAAAAGAGGGGTACCTTAATAATTTAGAATTACGATATAAAAATGAGCCTGCAAGGCACAAGTTATTAGACATGATAGGTGATTTATCTTTGCTGGGTAATCCATTGAAAGCTCAAATTTTAGCCGCAAGACCAGGACACGCCGCTAACATTAGCTTCGCAAAAAATCTAAATAAACTTATTAAACAAAAAAAACTCATCAAAAAATACCAAAAAAATACTCAAAAAGATGTGGTTTTTGATATCCATGCAATACAAAAGATTTTACCGCATCGTTATCCTTTCTTATTAGTAGATAAAATTACCGAATTTAGAGAAAATTACATAGAGGGAATTAAAAATGTCACTATAAATGAACCTTTCTTTGTGGGGCATTTTGAAGGTAATCCTATAATGCCTGGTGTTTTACAAATTGAGGCGATGGCTCAAGTAGGTGGTATCTTATTACTAAATACAGTAGAAAATCCAAGTGATGTCTGGGTATATTTTTTAGCAATTGACAATGCTCGTTTTAAAAAACCTGTCATTCCTGGAGACCAAATCATCTTTAAATTAGAATTAGTAGCACTTAAAAGAGGTATTTGTAAAATGTCGGGCAAGGCCTTTGTAAATGATATTTTAGTTTCTGAAGCCGATTTAACAGCAAGTTTAGTTCCTAAAAAGAAAAATGAAACAGAGTAATAAGCACCCTTTCTCCGTAATCCATCCTGAAGCCCAAATTCATGATACTGTGCAGGTAGGTCCTTTCACAACTATTTATGAAGACGTTATCATTGAAGAAGGAACATGGATAGGTTCTAATGTAACTATCTTCCCCGGAGCTAGAATAGGAAAGCACTGTAAAATATTTCCAGGTGCAGTCATTGCTGGAGACCCCCAAGACCTAAAATACAACAACGAATATACTACCGTTGAAATTGGTAATTATGTAACGATTAGAGAATGTGTTACTATCAATAAAGGTACCGAATATAGTTATAAAACAATTGTTGGTAATAATACGCTTATTATGGCATATTCTCATATTGCTCATGACTGCATAATAGGAAATAATGTGGTAATTGCTAATGCAACCAATATGGCTGGGCACGTCATTATTGATGATTTTGCTATAATAGGTGGTATGACCGCAATACATCAGTTTTGCAAAATCGGTAAACATGTAATTGTACAAGGTGGCTCTTTGATTAGAAAAGATATACCCCCTTATGTCAAAGTAGGTAGAGAACCGCTTATTTTTGAAGGACTTAATCTTGTTGGACTCAAAAGAAGAGGTTTCCCGAATGAAGATATTGAAACCATTAAAGATATTTACAGAGTATATTATGGTAATGGAATGAATATTTCTCAAGCAACCTCAAAAGTGGAAGAATGTTTTCCAGAAACTATCTACAAAAATGAAATTATAAACTTTATAAAAAATTCTCAACGAGGCATTGTAAAAGGATATGCTAGTAACTCCTTTTCAGATTCAGATTCAGAATCTGAGTAAGTCTTTTCTCAAACAGTTTATATTCAAAGATTTATTTTTTTCTCTTTTTCCAGGAGACCGCCTCGCAATCACTGGACCCAATGGTGCGGGAAAGTCTACTTTTCTCAAGGTTTTTGTAGGTAAAATAAAACCTGATACAGGGTCAATTACATTTATTAAAGGGAAAAAACATATCCCTTCCGATTATCTATATAAAAATGTTGCCTGGTACGCCCCTTATCTTGAAATCTATCCTTATTTTAATATTCAACAAACTTTTTATTGGCATTTCCGATTCTTTCAGCCTTTACTAAACTACCAAGAATGGTTAGAAATTCTTGATTTAAAAGCTTTCCAAAATAAACCATTAAAAAATTTATCTTCTGGAACTTTGCAACGAGCAAAAGTAGGGCTGGCTATCTTCTCTGATACACCTATTTTAGTTCTTGATGAACCTACCGCTAATATGGACTCCCACAACGCCCATAAAATTATTGATTTAATCTATACCTTCTCCAAAGACCGTATCCTTGTTATCGCTAGTAATTTAATACGTGAAATCCATTGGATTAAAGAAAAAAAATTTAAACTTATTCATTCTGAAAATCTTAACTTCTACAATTTTATCACAAGTTTACATAGCCAATAATACTTAGATTTTTTGATATTTTTAAGGATTTTATATTGATTTCATTGCTGATATTGTTTTATATTTGCGAAAAATTTGCACTTCTATGTATAAAAATTTCATTTTGACTTTTTTATTGGCGTATGGGATAATATCCCAATATCTTGCCTTTGCGCAGCCTGAAACAGTCGTTAAAAAACCAGGTACTGAAATTAAAATTTTATGTTGGAATATTTACATGCTACCGCTCATCAATAAAGGGCAATGGGGTAGAGTAAATCACATCGAAAAACATTTAAAAGAAAATGATTATGATGTACTAGTACTTCAAGAAGTTTTTCGAGAAAGAATAAAAAAACAACTCATTGAATCTTTAAGTGAAAAATATCCCTACTTTGCAGGACCTCCTGGTAAAGATTTTGGATTATTCGGGCAAGATGGTGGCGTGATGATTTTTTCAAAACACCCTATAATCTATACCGATATTATAAAATTTGATGAAGGTTGTAAAGGTGCTGATTGTTTATCCCAAAAGGGGGCTGT
The DNA here is from genome assembly GCA_938005475.1 of uncultured Bacteroidia bacterium. GTDB lineage: Bacteria > Bacteroidota > Bacteroidia > J057 > CALLMJ01 > CALLMJ01. Next base: position 5,235 of record CALLNY010000093.1, read on the forward strand.
CTTTGTTGAAATTCAAAAAGGAACCCAAACCTTTCAAGTTGTAGGCACACATTTACAATCTATGAAAAGTAATGATTGCCAAAAAATTAGAGACCGCCAAATGTGCACTATTTATACCGATTTACTACAAAAACATTATAAAAATCAGGTCCCTCAATTTATTGTAGGTGATTTGAATACGGAATGCCATATTCCCCAACGTTATATTCGTATGCTTACACTCCTCGACGCCAAAGATGCCGCTGACTCCAAAGCCTTTAAAACCCATTCCACCCAAAATAAATTTAATATTTCCTCTAATACCGATGCAACTCTTGATTATATCCTTTATCGTGCTAACCAATCTCTCTTAAAAATAAAATATGGCTTCGTTAAAATATTCAAAGGAAAATGGTCTAATGATAATGATGATCTATCCGACCACTACGCCGTCGAGGCTTCTTTTGAAATCTTTAACGATGAAAACTCTATGAATGATTAACTCTTAATGCTAAATATTCTAATTCTTTTTTTAATCGGACTATATGTCTTTGTTCATCTCATTTATATTTTGCATTTTAAATTTAAACCTTCTAAACCCAAAACCTTAAACTATTTAGTACCCGTTACAATTGTTGTTGCAGTTCGTAACGAAGAAAAAAATCTATCACATTTTCTAAAATCCCTAATCCAACAAGATTACCCCAAAGAACTATTAGAAGTAATCTTTGGTAATGACCAATCAGAAGATAATTCTCTTAACATCTTAAAAGAATATGAAAAAAATTATTCGTGGATAAAGGTTGTCAATATTGAAAAAAACATAGGAGACCTAAAAGGTAAACAAAACGTTCTTGCACAGCTTATTCCTTTGGCAAAAAATGAAAATATTCTTGTAACCGATGCAGATATTGTATTACCTACAACTTGGGTAAGTTATATGACAGCATATTTAAAAAACAAAACCATGATTTCCGCTCCGACCATTGTAGAAGGAAACAACTTGTTCCATAATTTACAAGGATTAGACTGGCTTTTCAGTATTAGTGTCATCAAACCTTTTTCAGACTGGGGACTTCCAATTACTGCTATTGGTAATAATATGGGATTTAAAAAATCTGAGTATCTCAAAATAGGTGGTTATGAGAACTTGTCTTTCTCTTTAACGGAAGATTATGCCCTTTTTGAAAAAATGATTTTGAAAAATCAAGGCAGTTTTGAATGGGTTCATTTACCAGAAACCTTAAATATATCCGCTCCCTCTCAAAATATTAAAACTTTCTTACATCAACGAAAGCGTTGGTATGAAGGTGCTAAAAAAGGACCTTGGTATGCAATTCTTATTTTTATCCATCATATCTTAATTTATCCAGCTTTATTTTCTTGTTTTGGGATTTTCAACCCTCTTATAGCTGTTATCTTATGGATTATTAAATGGTTAACTGATTTTTTGTGGTTATGGACGGCTTCCTCTGCATTAAAAAAACAAAAATTTTTAAGGTACTTTTTCCTCTTTCAACTGTATTTTTTAGTTTTAACCATATTACTTCCTTGGTATTTTTGGCTAAATCAAAAAGTAGAATGGAAAGGAAGAAGTTACGAACTAATAAAGAAAAAAATATAACTATCATCTGTTATGGATAAAGATAACTTTTTTTGAAAAAAATTTAATGGGAAGGTGTATTTTTATTTTTTCAGGAAGCTATCTAAATCTAAACCAAATCGGAGAGCGGTTTGTTTGGCGAGGTCATAGCCAGCATCTGCGTGTCGAAAGATTCCCATAGCGGGGTCGTTATCTAGTACTCTATCTAGACGTTCAGCGGCTTCATCGGTTCCATCAGCTACAATCACTTGCCCTGCATGAATAGAATAGCCCATACCTACACCGCCACCGTGATGTAAAGAAACCCAGGAGGCTCCACCTGCTACGTTCACCATAGCGTTTAACACTGCCCAGTCTGCAATCGCATCAGAACCATCTAACATTGCTTCCGTTTCACGATTCGGAGATGCTACCGAGCCTGTATCTAGATGGTCTCTACCTATTACAATAGGAGCTTTAAGAGTACCTTTTTTTACCATTTCATTAAACTTAAGCCCTGCCAGCCTTCTCTCTCCCATACCTAACCAACAAATTCTTGCAGGTAACCCTTGAAAAGCAATATGTTCTTGAGCCATTTTTATCCAACGATGAAGAGCAGAATTATCAGGAAACAACTCTAAAATGGCTTGGTCAGTTTTGTAAATATCTTCAGGGTCACCAGAGAGTGCCGCCCAACGAAAGGGTCCTTTTCCTTCACAAAATAAAGGACGAATATAAGCAGGAACGAATCCAGGGAAATCAAAAGCGTTTGTAACGCCCATAGTAAGCGCTTGCCCACGAATGTTGTTACCATAATCAAAAGTTATGGCACCACGTTTTTGTAGCTCTAACATCAGTTGTACGTGTTTTGCCATTGTTTTCAAGGAAAGCTCTATATAAAGTTTGGGATTGTTTATACGAAGTTGTTTAGCTTGTTCTACGGACATATTTTCTGGAAAATAGCCATTGAGGGGGTCATGGGCAGAAGTTTGGTCGGTTAAGGTATCGGGAACAATATTTCGCTCAATTAAGCGGGACAATAATTCTACAGCATTACAGACAACGCCAATAGAAATAGCTTTTTGGTCTTGTTTAGCTTGCAAAGCAAAGTCAATAGCTTGGTCTATATCATGGAAGAGGTAATCAATATATTTAGTTTGTAGTCTTTTTTGGATACGCCATTCTTCCATTTCAGCGGCTAAACAGACGCCTTCGTTCATAGTAATAGCGAGGGGTTGGGCACCGCCCATACCACCAAGTCCCGCCGTAACATTCAATTTACCTTTTAAGGAAGCTTTCTCACCGAAGTGTTTTTTAGCAAGCGCGGCATACGTTTCGTAGGTTCCTTGTATAATCCCTTGAGAACCAATATAAATCCAAGACCCTGCCGTCATCTGACCGTACATTATCAGCCCCTTTTTATCTAATTCATGAAAATGCTCCCACGTAGCCCATTTAGGTACTAACATAGAATTAGAAATCAATACTCTCGGCGCATGTTTATGCGATTTGATAATTCCTACTGGCTTGCCTGATTGTATAAGCAATGTTTGATTTTCTTCTAATTTAGGTAAAATTTTCAAGATTAAATCTAATGCTTCAAAGTTTCTTGCGGCTTTTCCGATACCGCCGTAAACGATAAGTTCATCAGGTTTTTCTGCTACGTTAGGGTCAAGGTTATTCAGAAGCATGCGATAAGCCGCTTCTGTTATCCAATTTTTACAGGTTAATTGTGTCCCCGTTGGGGTTTTCGGTATTTGATACTTTGTTGTTTGCATATATTATAAGTTTTTTTCTTCGTATTTTGAAGGACACTTCATAAGAATTTTATTAGCCCAAAAAGTATCGGATTGAAATTTTCCAATGACCACAATTTTGTCAGCTTGCTCAAAATTCACCGGTTTGGGATCTGGGTAAATGACAAAGGCTTCATTGCCTACCGTATCTCTCAAATAAAAAGAAAACTCATCTTTTTGGGGATTATAGTAACTTTGATCTCTTTTTATCCATTCTGCTACAATATGAACTTCCTCACCTGTCTGCTTTGCTGTTTTAAAATCGGTATAAATACTTGTATTTGAAGCAAAATTAAACATCAAAATCACCATGAAAATCGCTGTCACAATAATTAAAATTAGGGTTCGATTATTCATAATCTATTGGTCTTATAGAATACAAAAATAATGAAAAATAAATTACTACGAAAAGTTTTGTTGAAAAAATTATGTTCAAAAGCTTTATTTTAATAAAATGTTTACCTTTGTAGAATGAGATCTTGTGCAATTTTTTTTATGTTTTGGGCTTTTCTACATCTTTCCGCACAAAATTTTGCTCCACTAGGCGCAAAATGGACCTACCAAATAGGTAGTGGCTGTTGTAATAATGGCAGAGAAAAGGATTTTGTGGAATGGAGTGTCGTTCAAGATACTTTCATCCATCAACAGAATTGTAGAATGCTTTTAAAAAAAGGTATCTCTATTGAAGGTTTTCCTGATACCATATTTGTATACCAAGACCATCAACAAGTTTATTATTTTGATTTCTACTCTCATACATTTACACTATTGTACGACTTTGGTAAACAAAAAAATGAATCTTGGAAAATTCAAAGTGGAGAATGTGAATTAAATGTGATAGTAAAAGACGTTTCAATGGTAACCATCAACGGTCAGAACCTTAAAAGACTTGAAGTTACTTCGGATAATTCAGATTATGAGGGGCATATCATTGAAAAAATCGGTTATCTAAAAAAACCACAACCTGATTTTGCTCTATATTGCTATGGATTAGTTTCGTACTTGAATTACTATGAAGTTTTACGATGCTACGAAGACACGGAGTTAGGATTTTATGATTTTCAAATCGCTCCGAGTTGTGATTACGTTAAAGTAAATAAAGAAGTGGCTACGGATTTGTTTTTTAAGCTATTTCCTAATCCAACTCAAGGTAATTTTACTATTCTACTACTACATTCACCAGTTGAACCTACCAAAATATATATCTACAATGCGTTTGGTCAACAACTTCAAGAAGAATTGCTTGAATATGGAAATCAGAAAATGATTTCATTAAATAACTTATCGGATGGTATTTATTTACTTCAAATAGAAACTCCACGAAGTAAAGCATTTGACAAAATTATTTTAATACGTTAAATCGTTGAACATTTTTTCCGATAAGATAACCTATGAGAAATCCTATAAGAGCTCCTATTAACAAATCAGAAAGAAAATGTACACCGAGCATCATCCTACTGAGCGCAATCATACTTGCAATAAATAACCAAACGATTTTTTCAATTTGATAGGTTTTAAAGATTTGAAGATACAAAGTAACCCATCCCCATATATTAGCGGCATGAGAAGATATAAAACCAAATTTGCCACCACAATGATTGTTATAAAGAACTAAAAATGGCTTGAGGTTTTCTTGGTGGCAGGGGCGTAAACGTTCAAAAAAAGGCTTAAAAAAACCAGAACTTATCCTATCCGTCAACAAGATACATATACCAAAAATTAGTAAAATTAATAATATTTTAGGGAATTTGTAATTGAAAATACGGTAAAGGACTATAAAACCAAACAAAAACCATAAATACTTTTGTGAAAAGAAGTACCATATAAATTGAGGTTGAGTTATTCCGTTTTGATGAAAGAATAAAAGAATTTGCTTATCCAAGGAATCTATTTTTTCAAACACGCTTTAAATGAAAAATATCGTTACAATAATTGTGCAATTCTTATTGGGATTAGATTTTCAGGGAAGGTTTTTTTTTGTTCTGTTCGGGTTTCCATAGCAAAAGGATAAATATTTACTCCTACGAGTAGTTTTTCTTTAGTTTGATATTTTTCGAGGATATTTTTCAAGTTTTTGAGGGTGTTATCTGTAAAAGTTTTCCACAAATTTTTAGGTTCTATAGACTTCCAAAATAAAAGTTGTTGAAAAATTTGGGTAATATAACTATGGGTAAGTTTTTCTAGTGCATAAGAACCTCTTAAAGGGTCTGTAACTTTGTTAAGATAGGCTTCATGCTCCAAAATCCTTAAAACGTTAGCGCTAATTCTGATACTAAATTCTTCTGAGTAGTTTAAATCAAAGGGAATGATAGATAGAAAATCACACCCCCCTAAAACAGCGGCAACGGTCTCCACCGTCAAACGAATTAAATTATTTTCTAAATGCAGTAAAGATTTATTGATTTCAGCAGTTTTTGCCCATATTTTAATGTTTTGGAACCCAAAATTTTGAATTATGTAATTTAAAGCTCTTAATTTAGCGATTTCTGCATAAAAATCATTTGCTATAGCTATTTTTAAGATAATGGAAATATTTCGTGGAATTTTTTCTAATATAAATAATCCAAAACTAATAACATCTATATTATTAGCGCCGCACTCTTGTAAATAAGATAAATCTAAAATCCAACCTTCAAAGCGAGAAGCCCATTCAGGTACTTGTGGAATATAATCTATAAAATTCTCACTGTAAAAATCTTGTACTTGAATATAAATATTTTGTTGATTATTGACATTTTTCAATTGATTTAAGGGTAAAGATAAAAATAAAGTTTGATAATGCGATTTTTCAGAGAAATAATTGGTTTGTAATTCCAAAAAACCAATTGAGGATTGAGGAAAATCATAAAAAGAAACGTATTTAGGAAAAGAAGTTTGGATGGGTTGCTCGAAATCTTGGTGATAATGATAAATTGGACATACTTTAATTCCGTCATAATTTTTATAAGTTAAAGAGTTCCAAGGAATATCTTTGAGTTCTTTTTGAATTATTTTGAGCCATTGTTCAGAACTTGGAGTAGGGAATAAATCTTTTAAATTCATATTACGAAATTACAAACTTTTCTGAATATGAAATAACATATCTTTAACGATTTCCGGGAGATTGTACTCATGTTTCCAGTTCCAGTCTTTTCGAGCAAAGCTATCATCAATAGATTTTGGCCAAGAATCTGCGATGGATTGCCTAAAATCGGGTTGGTAATTTATTTGGAATTGAGATATGTGTTTTTGAATTTCTTGAGCGATTTGTTTTGGGGTAAAAGAGATAGCCGCTAAATTATAAGAAGAGCGTACCGATATTTTCTCTTTAGGGGCTTGCATGAGTTCCATAGTTGCACGCACGGCGTCTGGCATGTAAATCATTGGTAACTCAGTATTTTCCGATAAAAAACAAGTATATTTTTGATGTTTTAAAGCTTCATGAAAAATATGAATAGCATAATCCGTAGTACCACCACCAGGGGGAGTGGCATAAGAGATAATTCCGGGGTAGCGTAGACTTCGCACATCTAATCCTTTTTTCAGGAAGTAATATTCACAAAGACGTTCTCCCGTAAGTTTAGTAATCCCGTACATAGTATTGGGGTCCATAATACAAAATTGGGGAGTATTTACTCTGGGAGTATTAGGACCAAAAGCCGCAATAGAAGAAGGCCAGAACACTTGTTTTATTTGTAACCCCACAGCAACCTCTAATACATTAAGAAGACCGTTCATGTTAATATTCCATGCCAAAGCGGGATTCTTTTCTCCTGCAGCCGATAAAATTGCCGCTAAATGATAAATATGAGTAATTGCATGCTTTTTTAAAACAGTTAAGATTTGTTCGGAATTGAGTACATCTACTATCTCAGTTACAAACTCTGAATTCTCAATAGGTTTTATATCTGAAAGTATGATATTAGATTGACCATAAACTTTGCTTAAAGCATCTGCTAATTCTTTTCCGAGTTGCCCCCCAGCTCCTAAAATTAAAATTTTTTCCATTTACGATTGATAATAACACTGCAAAACTAAACGTTTTTAAAAGTACAAACAAATTTACCAGTATTCAAAAATAAAAGCAGGCTTTAAAGCCTGCCGTTTAAGTCGGAATGGCGGGACTTGAACCCGCGACCTCTTGCACCCCAAGCAAGTGCGCTACCTCTGCGCCACATCCCGAACTTTATTTCGGTCTGCAAATTTACATTATTCCTTCAAATCAAGCAAATTTTTTTATTCTTTCATCCAATTTTTCCCGGCGGAATAACTATTCCCAATTTTTTATGTAACTCCTCTCGTAACTGTAATAATTTTTTCTGACGTATTAACAAATGAATTTGGTCTTCCTCATTAGCTTTTTGAATTGCTTCTAAATTTTTTTGTATCATTTCTTCCAATTTCTCTAAATCGTAGTGTAAATACACAGAATTCAACGCTTCTAATGGGTCACTATCAATATCTTGCGTAAAAATCCCATATCGTTCCCAATGTGGAGAAAGTTTTTCTACATTTATAATGAAATCCGTTATCCATTTACCAAACTTGGTATTTTCATGATTTAGTAACCTCTTAACCAATTGGTCTAGATCCGACGGATTAGACAAAATCTCTTTTCTTATCTCTTCAAAATCTTCTGTATAAAATTTCGTTTCCTTAAACTTTTGTATTAATGCATCTTTTATCGTAAAAACTTGATTTTCAATTTGTATAGTTTTTTCTCCTGAAAAGAAAAATAATCGTAGCAATTCTTTTTCGGTATCATAATATGGAACTCGTTGATTTTTAGAAACAAATCCCTGATTTACATTCGAGAGTATTCTATGAGTTTTACTTTCTTCTACAATTTTTTTATTGACCGTTATATTTAAAAGGTTTTCACTTACCTCTAATTGTGCCGCGATTTTTTGCAAATACAAAGCTTTTTTCAAGTCATCTTTAATCTTGGATAATGTTTCAGCGATAGATTTTATGATTTCTACTTTATCTTGCGGTGAATGTATATTAAATTGCGTTTTAAGATGATTGAACTTGAATTGTACTCCATCCATCGCTTCATGATTCAGTAAGTTTTCTAAATCTTCCTTTCTATTCTTTTGAAGAAAGGAGTCGGGGTCTTCTTGATTCGGTAAAATGAGTACTTTAACGTTTATATCTTCTTCTAAACAAACCTCAATAGCTTTTAGAGCGGCTTTAATTCCAGCCTCATCTCCATCGTAAAGTATAGTAATATTTTGTGCAAAACGTTTAATTAGGCGGGCTTGTTCATTCGTAAAGGCTGTACCACATGAAGCAACAGCATTTTGAAATCCATTTTGATGCAAACTAATAACATCTAAATAGCCCTCTGATAAAATAGCAAACCCATTTTTTCGGATACTCTCTTTTGCCTCATATATACCATAAAGGGCATACGTCTTATTGTAAACAATACTCTCCGAAGAATTGATGTATTTTGCAGTTTCTTTTGAAGTATCTAACGTTCTACCACCAAAACCAATGACCTTTCCTTGTAAATTTCTTATTGGGAACATGATACGATAACGAAAACGATCTATCCACTCTCCGCTATCATTTTGAATACTTAAACCAGATTCTAATAAATATTCCGCTTTGAATTGATACTTTAATGCCGCTTGCGTTAAAGCATTTTTTGAAGATGGAGCAAAACCCAATTGAAATAAAGCTTGTGTATCTTTAATTACTCCACGTTTTTCAAGATAAGCCTGTGCAATTGCTGATTTTTCTAATTCAAAAATAAAAAATGATTTTGCAAAGTCATTGATTATGAATATACTATCTTTTTTAGCGGTATCATCAGGATTATAAGGAGTATTTTCTAATTCAACCGTGATATTAAATTTCTTGGCTAATTGCAATATAGCTTCATAAAAAGAAAGCCCATCCACTTCCATAATAAAATTGACCACACCACCCCCCTTGCCCGTAGAAAAACATTTATAAATCCCTTTTGAAGGTGATACCGCAAAAGATGGTGTTCGTTCCGATTTAAAGGGAGACAATCCCCACCATGTATGTCCCTTTTTTTTCAACTCCACATAATCACTAATTACCTCCACAATGTTGGCTGTGGCTGTCTGAATTACGTTTTCTATCGTTTGAGATGGTATTCGCATATCCCCTTTACAACATTACAAAATTAAAAAAATTAGTCTTACACCATAAATTACAACTCATTGTAATAAAAGATTTCTCTTTTTTAAATTTTTATGCAACTTTGTATGTTTGTATAACCAAAAAATGATAACAGAAAAAGCTATTCTTCACGCATTAAGCCATGTAGATGACCCTGACCTCAAAAAGGATTTAGTTACATTAGGCATGGTCAAAAATGTTGTTATTCATTCAGAAAACAAAATAAGTTTTACGGTAGTCTTGACTACACCTGCTTGTCCTCTGAAAGAAGCCATTAAGAACGCTTGTATTCAAGCTATTCACCATTTTTTAGGCAAACACATTGAAGTACACATAGACATGACGGCTAATGTCACTGAAAACAAAAATCAAAAAGAAGCCTTACGTGGCATAAAGAATGTTATTTTGGTAGGATCAGGGAAAGGCGGTGTGGGAAAATCTACCGTTGCAGTGAATTTAGCAACTGCACTCTCTCTTTTAGGAGCAAAAGTAGGAATTTTAGATGCTGATATTTACGGACCCAGCGTTCCGATTTTGTTAGATTTGCAAGGGAGACAATTGCTTGTAGAACCACAAAATGGGCAAAATAAGATGCTTCCGTTAGAGCAATATGGTATGAAGGTGATGTCCATAGGTTTTTTGGTTCCCCCTGAACAGGCGCTTGCATGGCGTGGTCCTATGGCTTCCAAAGCTCTTCACCAACTAATTTTTGATACTCTCTGGGGAGAACTTGATTATTTAGTAGTCGATTTACCTCCTGGCACTGGCGACATCCATATCTCGATTTCACAGATGCTTCCTGTTAGCGGCGCAATTATCGTTACTACTCCTCAACAAGTAGCCACCGCAGACTCTTTGAAAGCTATAACCATGTTTCAAAATCCCCATGTAAACGTGAAAGTACTCGGTATTATTGAAAATATGGCTTTTTTCGTTCCTGATGACGCCCCCGAAAAAAAATACTTTATCTTTGGAAAAGGAGGTGCTGATAAACTTGCTAAATTCGCAAAAGTAGAACTGCTTGGACAGGTACCTATTCAAGAACAAATAGCTATACACAGTGATAAAGGTAAACCCTTAGCCTTAAATGTGGATAACTTATTCGGAAAAACCTTCCAACAAATCGCCCAACAAATAGCCCAACAAATCGCTATCCTCAATTTTAAATTCTCATAAATCTAATAAGTTAGCTTTTCGTTTTTAATAAAAATAAACTTTAAAGGACACTCCAAAAAAAACATAAATTAAGAATGAAAAAAATTCTCAATTTCATTTTTGCATTTAAAAAAAATATGTATTTTAGCATCCAAATTCAAACTTTTATTAATATGAAAAAGATATTTTTAACCGTAATGCTTTTCGCACTTTATGTGCAAAAAGGAATAGGGCAATGCTTGCCTTGCACACCCCCTAATCCTGCTGATTATGGTAATAAAAGAGGATTCTATCCTCCAGCGGATACCGCATATGTTGGAACGGCTTATGACCGTGAAGTTAAAGTTGTATTCCCAAAAGATACGGTTTCTGGTTCCTTCACAGCAAGATTTACAGAATTTAAAATTTTAAGTATCACGAATGTACCACCAGGTATTCAATTGGTTTTAGATCGTGAAGATAGTATTTATACCCCACCCAATATTAATACGCCAGCTACAGGTTGCGTTCATGCTTGTGGTACGCCTACCACTGTAAATGGTGCTAATGATTCTGTTGTCATTCAATTGTTTGCCAAAACCGATATAAATGTTAAAGGTCAAAGTACTGTAAAATACCATTTAAGAGTTCTTTCGGGTAGTATAGGTAAAACAAAAGCTTGGGAGATAGGCTTAAAATATGAAGTTTATCCTAATCCTGCTACCAACTTTGCTACTTTGCATTATGCTGTTGATTATACTACTGATGTAAACATTGAAATTTTAGATATTACGGGTAAACGTTGGAATTCTTTCCATCGCCCTGCACAATCTCCTGGTGATTATTACCTATCTTTAATGGAAAATCCGTTGCCTAATGGAATTTATTTAATCAAAATCGCAACTGATAAAGGCGAAACTACCCACAAACTTGTAGTAAATCAATAAAAAAATTTAATTCTTTTGAAAACCTTCCTACTTACACGGGAAGGTTTTATTTTAAAAATATATAGTCAAATGCAAAATATTTATATCAAATGAAGCATATCAAAATATTTATCTTTTTAATTTCAATCAGTTTTTACGCATTTTCGCAAAAAATTAACATTACAGGAAAAGTAGTAGATTCACAGACAGGTGAAGAGCTTCCTGGAGCCAAAATTATTGTAAACGATGGGCAATTGGTTGTGGGCACCAACTTAGATGGTCGTTACTCTTTTGATATTGACAAAACCGATGTCATCAAATTGAAGGTTTCTTATATTGGCTATAAGGAGCAAGACATTGAAATTAAGAACATCAAAGGAGATAAAATTCAAAGGAATATAGAACTGGTTGCTGAGGGAACGACTACCGAAGAAGTGATTGTGACCGATTCTCGCTATGAAAAGAAAGCAGAGGAAATAACCATTTCAGTAGCTACGTTGAAGCCTAAACAGATTGATGCACAAGCGAGTACAGATTTATTGAAAGCAATGGAACAAACCTCAGGTATTACAATAATGAAAGACCAACCTAATATTAGAGGTTCAGCTGGTTATACTTATGGTTCGGGAACACGCGTGCTAACCATGTTAGATGGTTTACCGATGATTTCTGCGGACCGCTCAGGGACCAACTTTGATATGCTTCCAACCGATAATATCAAGCAAGTGGAAGTTATCAAAGGAGCTTCTTCTGTTTTATTTGGTGCTGGTGCTATGGGAGGCGTCATTAACGTTCTTACCTCTGACCCTACCATAGTGCCTAAATCTTC
>CALLNY010000094.1 GCA_938005475.1 uncultured Bacteroidia bacterium
TGTGTTTTATGCGGTATTTGCTTTTTTACGAGAAATGGCTTGCGTAGTCGTTTGTCCGTATGGTAGGCTTCAAAGCGTTTTGCTAGATAAAAATTCTATTGTAGTAGCTTACGATTATGTACGTGGAGAACCGAGAGGTAAAAAGAAAAAAAACGAAGAAGCACCAAAAGGGGATTGTATAGATTGCGGATTATGCGTTAGAGTTTGCCCAACAGGAATTGATATAAGGAATGGTACCCAAATGGAGTGTGTGAACTGCACTGCTTGTATTGATGCCTGCGACAGCATCATGGAAAAAATACAAAAACCTAAAGGTCTTATCCGTTATGCTTCTGAAGAATCCTTAAAAGGTAACCAAAAATCCTTAATCACTCCCAGAGTAATGTTTTATACCGTTTTTTTAACCGTTTTAGTCAGTGTTACTACTTATTTAATGTTTTCAAAATCTAATATTGATGTTTTGGTCATGCGTTCACAGGGGCAACTGTTCCAAGAGCAACCTAATAATAAAATTTCTAACCTTTATACACTGAAAATACAAAATAAATTAGACAGCCAAAGAGTATTGGATTTTGAGGTAGAAGGTAAGAAAAAAGCAGAAATTCAATGGGTGAACGGAAAAATAGATACTTTACATGCAGGGCAAGAAACCTCCAAAGTGATGTTTGTCCTTATTGATAAACAAGAAGTTAATCAGCCTAAAAACCAGATTTATCTGGTAGTTAAAGAAAATGGTGAAATTATTAAAAAAGTTAAAACGCAGTTTTTTGGTCCTTTTTAAGTTAAAAATTATGAGTTGGAAGTACAAAATTGGAATATTATATGGTGGTTTTGTTTTATTGATATTGACGATGGTGGCAATGGCTTACCTTTATACAGGAAAAGTCCAATTAGTTTCACAAGATTACTATCAGCAAGAACTTAAATATCAGAAAATTATAGATGCAAGGAATCGCGGTGCTAGGTATCAATATGCTTTTCAAATCCATCAAACCCCTGAATATTTAAGGATTGAGTATCCTGAGCATTTGCAAGGTGAGTATGTTACGGTGGGTGGTTATTGTCTTTCTGATGCATCCAAAGACTTCGGTGCTTTATTACAGTTGCCTATTGAAAAAGATGATTTAAAAAAAGGCCCCTACAAATTGAATATTAAATGGGGAAAAGAACCTTTGGATACGTTGGTAGAATTATCGGTTTTCATTGAATAAGATCATGGAATGGTATGAAATTACATCCGCTTTGGTGTTGGGTTTTTTAGGGAGTTTGCATTGTGTAGGTATGTGCGGACCCATAGTTTTATGGTTACCAAAACCTTTTGCTTATTTTACTTGGTACGGAATCGGTAAAACTATAACATATGGGCTTATGGGCTTTTTATTAGGCTGGATAGGATTTAGCGTTAAATGGGCTGGATTTCAGCAATATTTTTCTTTGATACTTGGGATATTACTCGTGCTTGTGTTTTTAGGGTATCATTTTCAGATGCCTGAAACTTGGAAGGGAGTGGTTCAAAGTAGGCTAAAAAATACCATGACAAAGGTTAATCCTTTTTGGGTGGGCTTTTGGTCAGGATTTTTACCATGTGGCTTAGTTTACACTGCTTTAACAGCCGCTTTGATTGTTGGTTCGCCCACCTTCTCTTCTTTATTCATGATGCTTTTTGGTTTAGCTACACTACCCGCTTTGTGGCTTCTTCATCAATTTTCTCATAAAGTTAAAACGCTTTTTGCTAAATATTCTACGAAAATACAATCTTTTGCGTTGCTTTTTATGGCTACCTTATTGATTGTAAGAGGTTTAAATTTAGGAATACCTTATTTAAGTCCGAAACAAGTGGAGAACGGTAAAATGGGTGCTTGTTGTGCAAAAAAGAAAATTTAAAATTTTATGAAAACTACTAAAGTTCAAGAGGCTTGTTATCATTGCGGAGCAGACATCACCCTAAACAGAGTATTACACGATGGGCATGCTTTCTGCTGTGAGGGTTGCAAAAATGTATATGAAATTTTAAAACAAAGTAACTTGACTTGCTATTATGATTTATCCGAACAGCCAGGGCAAACTCAAAATTCTAAATTTCAACAAAACCGTTGGGACGCATTAGAAGAGCCTTCTATACGAAGTAAATTTGTAACTTTTTCAGACGGAACCAAAACCCAAGTGGAATTTTATGTCCCTCAAATGCACTGTAAATCCTGTATTTATTTGTTAGAAAACCTTCATAAAATCAATCCGAATGTTTATCATTCGCAAGTAGATTTTTTGCGTCAACGTGTCAAAATACAGTTTAATGAAAAGGAGTTAAAATTAAAGGAGTTGGTGGCGTTAATGGCAAGAATAGGATATGAACCTTATTGGAGCATGGAAACGCTACAACAATCTCAAAAACAACAAGATAGAGAAGCATGGCTCAAAACCGGTATTGCGGGAATTGCTTTTGGTATTATTATGATGTTAAGCCTACCAGAATATTTAGCTTGGCAAGAAGATTTGCAAGAACCCGGTTTAGAACACTTATTCCGTTATTTATCCTTATTTTTTGGTACTCTAACATTTTGGTATTCAGCATCAGAAATTTATCAATCTGCTTGGAAAGGCTTTTTAAATCGTTATGTACATATTGACGCTCCCATTTTTTTATCATTAGTGGTTACTTATGGGCGTAGCTTGTATGAAATTTTGAGTGGAACAGGTTCAGGTTATTTAGATTCGATGTCGGGGATAATCTTTTTATTGCTTTTAGGAAGACGTTTCCAGGCAGTACAAAAATCCAAAATTGCATTTGATAAATCGTATTTAAGTTTTTTTCCATTAGCGGTGCGAGTAAAAGAACATGAAAAAGTTCATTTTCAAGAGGTCAGTGAATTGAAAGTAGGTCAAATTTTAGTAATTGGTAATGAAGAAGTAATTCCTGCGGATAGTGTTTTGTTAAAAGGTCAAGCCAATATAGATTATCATTTTGTTACGGGAGAGTCACAGTTACAAGAGGTTAAGGTAGGGGATACTATCTATGCAGGAGGAAAACAAGTAGGTTCTAATATTGAAGTGGGTGTATTAAAAACAGTTTCGGAAAGTTATTTGGTAAGTTTATGGAATCATTCTGATTTTCAGAAAGAAAAAGTTAATTTAACGGGCTTTACACAAACTGCAGGGCGT
The DNA here is from genome assembly GCA_938005475.1 of uncultured Bacteroidia bacterium. Classification (GTDB taxonomy): domain Bacteria; phylum Bacteroidota; class Bacteroidia; order J057; family CALLMJ01; genus CALLMJ01. The sequence continues at coordinate 3,160 of CALLNY010000094.1, forward strand.
TATTTTGGTGCAGGAATTCTCACTATTGCTACGCTTGCAGCGATTTTTTGGTACTTTTACGACCCAACTCAAATATGGAATGTTTTTACAGCTTGTTTAATTGTTGCTTGCCCTTGTGCTTTGCTTTTAGCTTCTACTTTTACTTATGGTTTTGCTAAAAATGAATTAGCACAAAAAGGATTGTTTCTCAAAAATGGTATAGATATAGAAACCTTGGCGGAGGTAGATACCATCGTTTTTGATAAAACGGGTACTTTAACACACCCACAGCATGCTAAAATCAGCTTTATTCCTTTCAGAACAGAGTATTCAATAGATACTATCCAAAACTATGTAGCAAGCGTAACTTCATCTTCACAACATCCATTAAGTAAAGCTTTGTTCCGTTGGGCAAACTACTCGTACGATGAACCAAGTTTTTTTGAAGAACTTACAGGAAAAGGCGTACAAGCCAAAATAGGAGAAGATTTTGTGCAGTTAGGCAACGAAACTTGGTTACAAGCTCCCGAAAAAGGACTATGGCTTAAAATCAATGGCAGGTTGGTAGGTAAATTTGAGTACTACTTCCCACCGATGGAAGGTATTAACCACATGCTCAACGAATTAAAAGATTATGAAAAATGGATACTTTCAGGGGATAAAAATGCAGAAAAACAAGTATGGGAAGAGTGGATACCTGCCAATTACCAAGTTTATGGGGTTAGTCCTTTAGAAAAATTAGAAAAAATAGAAAGCTTACAAAAGCAAGGTAAAAAAGTATTATTTATAGGAGATGGGTTAAACGACGCAGGCGCATTAAAAAAAGCGGATATCAGTATTGCGGTAGCTTCTCAAAATACATTATTTGCTCCTGAAGCTGATGCATTAGTTCGTATGGAACATCTTCCTAAATTGCCCGCGCTAATTCGTTACGCCCAACATGCAAAAAATAGTTTAAAAAAAATATTTACCTTTTCTTTGTTTTACAATGTGATAGGCATTACTTTAAGTATA
>CALLNY010000095.1 GCA_938005475.1 uncultured Bacteroidia bacterium
ACTCTAATCGGCAAGTCTTCTTTTTGGATACTCTTCTCTTGGGGTAGTAATTGGATATCAACGATTTTTTGGTTAATAATAATACCAATGAAACGTTTTGCAACCTCGGGGTCTTCCATCATGTACTTAAATACAGCATCGTAAAGAGGATTGGCTATGTAAATCATATTGCAAAGTTAAAAAGTTTTTAAAAATTAATTCTCCAAATAAATAGATAAACCAATTAAACTCCATAAAAAGAAACTATTTACCATATTGCTGACAACGTTTTTTCGATTAAATCTGATATATTTTTTTGCCACTCTTTTATACTGAAGCTTAAAGTTTTGTATTTCAAAATTCTGTTCGAATACAAAGCTCGAAACCGTTACGAACAAGTTAAAACTTGAAAATATAATGTTTGTAGTATTATAAAAATTTTCTGTTCATTTTATGTTTAATTTTGCATATAATTCAAACTGTTCATGAAATTTGTACTTTATTTTTTCTTTCTGAACTTTTTAGCTGTTCGTGCTCAACCTTTCAAGGACTTTCCTATTCATTACCACCCCAAAACACGTTATAAAATTCCTAATCCTAAAACTTACTATGTTCCCATGCGAGATGGTATTCATTTAGCGGTAGATGTCTATATTCCCAAAGGAAGAGGCCAAGAGAAATTTCCTACTTTACTGTATCAAACGCGGTATTGGCGTGGAATTGAGCTTATATTTCCTTTTTCTCTACTCAAAAAAATGGTGCCTAGTACACGTAATTTTGATGTGCTACAATTTGTAAAATATGGATATGTCTTGGTAAGTGCGGATGTACGTGGAACAGGAGCATCGGAAGGTAAAAAAACTTCTGCTTTATCAGGATTAGAGGAAATGCATGATGCAAATGATCTTATCCATTGGATTATTCAACAAGAATGGAGTAATGGTAAAATTGGCACATTAGGAATTTCTTACATAGGTATGTCTGCACAAATGACTCTTTTTAATTTTCATCCTGCTGTTAAAGCGGCGGCTCCAATGTACGCAGGATTTGATTATTACGATGATATTTCGCTATCGGGTGGTGTATTTAATCAAAATCTTAATCAAAAATGGAATAACTTCTGCAAAGCATTGGACAATAATCAATTACCTACACAAAAAAGTAATTTCTTCAACGAGCTTATCAGTAATAACGTAAGACCTGTCAAGGGGCAAAGAAAAAAATTACAATCTATCTTGCAACAAAGAAATAATTGGTATTATGATTCCGAAGATTGGTCGGTAGCTTTTATGGATGACCAACGAACTGTAAACGGTTGGGTTAGTGTAGATTCTATTCTATCGCCACACATGTTAGACTACCGAAAAGTGGATGTTCCTATATTGGCTTATACAGGTTGGTGGGACGCTGGATTTACTAAAGGTAGTATTAAAATTTTTAAAAACTATCCTAATCCCCAAAATCAACTCATTATTGGACCATGGAGGCACGGTGGTGAATTCTGTATTGATGAACAGTTTCTCGGCAAAACTAATTTTACTCATATTCAGCCTGTACTTGCTTTTTTTGATAAGCATTTAAAAGAAATAAATATTCCTGGTGAAAAAAATCCTCATGTGGTTTATTACACTATCAATCAAAATCAATGGAAAATAACTGATAATTTCCCCCCTAATAATGTTAAATTTCAAAGTTTTTCTTTATGTTCCCAAAATATTGTTTTTCCAATGGACTCTTCGACCACAAATGGAACAGCAACGCGTTATAATTTGGATTTTGAGATAACCAAAAAACAGTTCCCTGATAGAAAACCATTAGATGAAAAAAAGATTGTTTTTGATTTTTACGAAGTAAAAAAAGACATAGTCATTACAGGTATGCCCATTTTAAAATTGAAACTTAAAACACAAAAACCGGACCCTCGTATTTTTGCGGTTTTAGAGGAAGTTTTACCGGATGGAAGAGTGAAATATATTACAGAGGGGGCTTTCAGAGCTATACATCGTAAAACTTACAACGAACCTATTTATTATCTTTATCAAGCTCCTTATTTTAGTTATAAGCGAAAGGATACCGCCCCTATGCCCTCTAATCAGTTTGAAACTATTACCTATTCACTAGAGCCTATTTCTTATTTAGTAAAAAAAGGTTCTAAAATACGATTAGCACTTAGTGCTAGTGAATTAGATACTTTCCAAATTGCTGATACTGATATTTGGGAGATTCATTCGGAGTCTGAAATTCAGTTGCCTGTTGAAGAATAAATCTGATTAAAAGGTCGGTTATATTTTTAGTGAGAATCTAAAAATGAAAGAAAATGTTTGATTTAAAATTAGCCATAAAATGAATATACGAAAATTTTTATTGCAAGTTTAATTTTTCTTTTGTGAAATATACAAAGCGTGAAGCATTACTGCGGTTAATATCACAGCCGCTCCAACATAAAAACGATAGTTAAAGTGTTCATTCTCTTTAAAAATTAAAAACGCCAAAATAATACCGTAAACAGGTTCTAAATTGATATTTAAGGTTACTGTATACGAAGATAGATGCTGTAATGAATTTAATACTAATGAACATGCAATCACAGTGCAAACAATACCCATTATCAATAAATAAATCCAATCCTCCCAACTAGGAATCCAAGTGGAAACTCCATTTTGGTAAACATAAAACGGCATAAAGATACTCAAAATGATGAATCCTGTAAAAATCTGATAAAAAGTCAAGGTATAACCGTTATATTTGGATGAATATTTTTTGCTTAAAATAGTTACTAATGAAGATAAAAATGCGGCAGTTAACCCTAAAAATATCCCTATACTAAACTGGCTTGTCATTTCAGTGTTCGTAGGAGAATAAAATATCTGGAATATACCAATTATAACAATAGTTCCAAGTAAAATTTCTACTAAGTTTATTTTCTTCTTAAAATAAAGAGGCTCAATCAAGGAAGTAAAAAATGCGGTTGCTGCCATGCAACATAAAGTAATAGATACATTGGAATAACGAATTGCCGCATAAAAAGCGAGCCAGTGTATAGCTAAAACAATTCCTTGTAAGGTTAAATGGGGAAAGTCTTTTCTATCTATTTTTTGTATTTTATTTTTTGTAAAAAATAATAACATGAATATTGAAGCTATCATTACACGATACCATACCAATGGGGTTTCATCTAACTGTATAAGTTTACCGAGTACTCCTGTAAAGCCCCATATAAATATAGCAAGGTGCATTTGAAAATAAGCGCCATTAAAGAGAGTATTCATAAAAAACCACGCAAAGATAAGTTATTTTAGTTTATGAAGTTAATAAGTTATAAACAATTAAATTAAAATCAAAAAATAAACTTTCTAATTTTTTACTATCATGAGATTTGAATTTTAAGGAGTTCAGTCTTGGGTAATGCTAGAAAAGATTTAGGTCTTATTTTTTAGACTTTTAAAATACTCATTCTGTAGATTTAATTGCGCTTCAGTTAGTTCAGCAATAGGTAGTTGTAATTGTATTAACTGCATGAGGAGTTGTTTTTGTTCTTCTTCGGTACCAAGATAGGTGAAATAGTAAGTATCATCTTCGAGATGGATAGCAGAAGGGTCAATAGATGGGATTTGCCTTAATTTTTCTATGACCATCTGTAAGTTTAGAGGGGTAGCTAATTTGAATTGGAAACGTTTACCTGCGTTATTAAGTACTGCAAGAAGAGGTTTATTTTCAAGGATTCTACCTTTTTCAATCACAAGGAGATGGTCTGAATAATCTTGAAGTTCGGTGAGAATGTGGGAAGAAACTAAAAAGGTGATACCTTCTTTGGCAAGGTTTTTAATCATAGAAGAGAGTTGATTCCTAGCGATGGGGTCTAGTCCTGATGCAGGTTCATCTAATAAAACTAATTGAGGTTTATGGATAACTGCTTGTGCTATAGCGTTTTTTTGTCTTTGCCCACGAGACATTCCCTTACATTTTTTATTCAGTAGTTCCCCCATATCCAGCAAGTTCACAATCCATTGAATACGATTTTCAATTTCATTTTCAGGAATATCTTTCGCGTAAGCCATAAACTGTAAGCACTGGTAAGTTGTCAAATTATCATATAGACCATAAAAATCTGATAGATAACCAATTCTTTTGTGGATTTCTCGGGGATTATCGGTTGTTTTTATACCATCAACATAAACTTCTCCACTTAATGGAATAGTAAGAGCCGCAATACATCTCATCAATGTAGTCTTTCCTGCGCCATTAGGACCAACCAATGCGGTAACACTGCCTCTTGTTATTTCAAGGTTAATATGGTGTAAGGCTCTGAAATCAGAATATTCATATATTAAATCTTCAATTTTAACGATATAGTTTGACATAATTCGCAAATATACCTAAAAATCTTATATAAAACTAATTTTTATGGAAAAATAAGCAATCAACAGGGAAAAATTTTATCAAGTTTTTTGATTTTATACAAACATAATTATTTTTGCATCAGAGTGCATTTGATTTTATGAAGATGCCAGAAGAACCTAAAACAGAAAAAAATAGTAAAAACATGGAAATGATGATAGGGCTACTAATAGCCTTTTTTGGTGCTGTTTTAGCGATTGCAGGAATTGGTAGTGGAAAATTCGGTGGAGACCAAAACATGGCTGCCGCAGAAGCTACCAAAGCTTACGCATGGTATCAATCCAAAAGTATCAAAAATACTTCTCTTGAAACACAAAAAGATTTATTAGTAGCTTTAACCCAATCGGGAGCCATCCAAAAAGAGTATTCTGCAGGAATAGACTCCTTTATTCAACGATTAGAAGCGAAATCACAACGCTACAAAAAAGAAATGAAAGAAATTTTGGAAGGTTCTGATAAAATAGGGAAAGACAACTGGGTACAAGATAAAAACGGCGAAATGGGAGTCATTGTTGGAGCTCAAGAATGGGAAGAAAAAACTGCCTATCTCGAAATGGTGGGAAATTGGTTTAATTATACCAATCTCTTCTTAAATTTATGTGTGATGCTTGGAGCTGTTTGTTTAGTAATTGATTCTGAAAAAACTAAAAATCTTTTCTTAATAGGAATGATATTCTTCGGTATCATTGGTACAATGCTCTGTATTTATAGCTTTTATTTAGGTTGGAATACCCCTTACAATTAAATCATGCGGTTTCTTCATACATCTGATTGGCATCTTGGTAAAAAATATCAAAATCGAGACCGACTGGAAGAACAAAAACAAGTCCTTGAAGAAATCTTACAGATTGCAAACGAACACCAAGTAGATGCCATTTTAGTGGCAGGGGATATTTACGACCAATCTAATCCTCCTAATCAAGCTGATAAGTTACTTTATCAAATGCTGCCGCTTCTCTCCTTAAAAGGGGAAAGACCTGTCTTTATTATTGCTGGAAATCACGATAGCTCCTCTAAAATAGAAGCACCTAAATACCTTACCCAAGAACTATCGATTTTTTTTGTTGGCTTCAATGATTCTCTAATAGAGATTTTTAAGAATTCATCAGGCGTTGAGGTATGTATCAGTGATGCAGGCTTTGCAGAGTTTAGATTACCTGGATACAATTATCCTCTTCGAATACTTTTTGCTCCTTATAACCATATTGCACAAATCAAAAAAGACTTACCCGATAATATTCCTTCTGAATCTTTTTTAGTGAGAGATTACTTCCAGAAAAGATGGGCGGAACTTGTTCAAAAATATTGTGATACAAAAGGTGTTAATCTCATGATGGCGCATTATACGGTTAAACAGCCTGATGATTTCGCTCCTGATGATTACGAAGGAGAAAACCTTATCGGTGGAAGCTATACCCTCTACCCCGAGACCTTCCCCGATGGAATTCAATATGTTGCTTTGGGGCATATCCATAGTTTTACAGAAGTAAGTAAAAAGCCTTGTCCCATCGTTTACTCCTCAAGCCCTTTGTGTTACAGCAAAAAAGAAACTGAAGTACAAAAATATGTAGTCATCATAGATATTGAACCTAACCAACCTGCCCAGTATTTTAAAGTATCCCTTCAAACAGGTAAAAAAATTTTTTTTTATGAAAATGTAACCTTTGACCAAATTGAAGAAATTATTCAGAAAAATCCCGACCACTACTATGAATTTTCCGTAACAATTCAAAATGAAATGAACTACCAATCTGTTAAAAAAACACTAGAAACAAAATATCCTCAAATTATTAGAATTCAAATTCTAAAAAATGAGATGTTGGTTCTGCAAAATTTTCAAGAATGGAAAAAATTTTCTGAAAAAGACCTTTTTATTCAATATTTAAAACAAATTAAACAAATACCATTCAGCCAGGAACATGAAAGAGTTTTAGAAGAAATTTTGAGTTTTAATCCTATTGAAAATAAATAGTTTGTTCCTCTATTAAACTCTTTGTAATTTTGTAGTAGAATGAGAATTATCTTTTTTTTACTTTTAGGAATGTTAGCGGCCTGCGTAAAAAAGACAACCTTTGAACATCATTTTAGTAAAAACCAATGGAACTACTCCGACTCTTTAAAGTTTGAGTTCTTAAACCAAGACCCAGAAAACCTTTACCAAATAGTTTTAAAAGCCGATTTTACTGACGATTTTCAATATACCAACTTGTACATTAAATTTAGAATGATTGACCCCGAAAGAAAAGAGTTTGAAAGTCTTTCTAATTTCCTTTTAACAGAGCCTAACGGAAAATGGTTAATCCCTAAATCTTGGAACACTTATAATGCAGTTTTTACTTTAAATGATAATGTAAAATTTGATAAAAAAGGTACTTACCAATTCTGGATAACCCAATATTTGCGAGAAGACAATTTAAAAGGTATAAAAAATTTACAATTAGAAATTTTCCAAAAATGAAAATACATATTTTATTGACAGCACTTTATTTAGTGAGTTTTCAATTAACTTACGCACAAACTCAATTAGGAAAACCTAAATTAGTAGTTGGGATTGTCATTGACCAGATGCGCTATGATTATTTGTATCGTTATTGGCATCATTACTCGGAGAAAGGTTTCAAGAAACTCTTAAATCAGGGATTTAGTTTTGAAAATACTTATTACAATTATGTTCCAACTTACACCGGTCCTGGACATGCGTCTATTTATTCAGGAACCACTCCCAAAATGCACGGCATCATCTCTAATGACTGGTACGACACGAATTTGAAAAAGAACGTCTATTGCACCGAAGATAATGAAGTTCAAACGGTAGGTTCAAGTACTAATGCAGGGAACATGTCCCCACGAAGATTGTTAGTACCTAATATCTGTGACCATCTTAAATTTTCTACGAACTTCCGCTCCAAAGTCATTGGAATTGCATTAAAAGATAGAAGCGCTATTTTACCGGCAGGGCATTCTGCAGATGCCGCTTATTGGTTTGATAGAAAAGAAGGCGTATTCATTACTTCTTCTTACTACCGTAAAGAGTTACCCCAATGGCTTATACAATTCAATAACCGTAGAATCCCTGACTCTTTAATGAAACTAACCTGGAACTTATTGCTTCCCTCTGATAAATATACGCAAAGCTCCAAAGATGAAAACACTTTTGAAGGCAAACTTCCTGATGAAACTTCTTCTTCTTTCCCTCATAAGTTAAATCCTCACAAAAAAGGTAAATATGAAACTATTGTTTATACTCCCTTCGGAAATGAACTTACTACAATGTTGGCAATTGCTACCATTGAGGGTGAGCAACTAGGTAGAAACTCTCACGGCGCAACCGATATGCTTTGTATTAGTTATTCCTCAACAGATTACGTCGGACATGTCTTTGGTCCTAACTCTATGGAAACCGAAGATACTTATATCCGTATGGATAAAACACTTGCTGACTTAATAGAATACCTTGAAAAAAATATCGGAAAAGAAAACTTCATTATATTCTTAACCGCAGACCACGGCGTCGCTCCTATCCCTGATTTTGTTCGGCAATACAAATTCCCCGCAGGACACTTCGATTATAAAACCTATGAAAAAGAGTTACGCCATTATCTTGTTCAAAAATACGGTGTAGATTTTGTAATCTCTTACATCAATCAAAACGTATATCTTGATGAAACTCAAATTCAGCAAAAGGGACTATCCATAGTAGAAATAGAAAAAGAGATTGTCCTTTGGAGTTTAAATTTCCCAAACGTGCATTCTGCAATCGATAAACATAGCTTAATTTTCAATGAATATAAAGATTTCCCTTTTATGAACGTTCAAAAAGGATTCATGCCCCAACGCAGTGGAAACGTAGTTTTAGTTTATACGCCTAACTATTTTGATGATGAGTATGGCAAGACTGGAACTACGCATGGTGCATGTTATACTTATGATAGCCAAGTTCCTATGATTTTTTATGGTGCTGGTATTCCAAAAGGTAAATCGTATAAAGATGCTTATATTGTAGATTTAGTACCAACGCTCGCATCATTATTAAAAATTAATCGCCCTGCCGCCAGTACAGGAAAATTTCTAGAATTTGATGATTAAATCAATTTGTAACAAAAAATTGTTTGATTGATGTTAATAAACAATTAGATAACCTATTGATTATTAAATTTTTATATTTTGCTATTTTGAGGAAGGTAGCTGAGTATAGAAGCTATCGTCATTTCGGTATGCAGCGTTATGAAAGAGAGTGTGCGAAGTACAGTTAGCGAACTAATAAAACTATTTTTTTCATAAAATTCAGGGATTATAAATACTACATGTCAATCTTCTTTTTTCATTTTCCATAACTTGTATATTTATAATGATAGCATTTTTTTCTATCCAGGGTAAGATTCGTTCATACCATTCAATAAAAGCAAAGTCAACTATAGCAAGTAAATCGGGAATACCAGTTTCAATGAGTTCATTTTCATCTTTTAAACGATATAAATCCGCATGTAAGATTTTGAGTCCTTCAATTTCGTAGAGATTAGCAATAGAAAATGTGGGGCTTTGAACTTCTTGTTTAACTCCAAAAGATTGAATAAAATATTTTATAAAAGTAGTTTTTCCTGCACCTAAATCACCTTCAAAAAGAAAAATTGATATATTCGGGAAAGAAGTTTGAATTTTTTGAATGACAAGAGGTAATTCTACTTCTTGACAAACATTAAAGGTAAAAAAATTACTTTTCACTTGCTACTCGGTAAAAAAAATTCGTACTCGTAAGGAATCGTTTGAAAGTTTTTACCTTGCACCTCATATTTCCAACTCACGTTCATCAAAGGATTGTCATAGAGCATTTCATTGGTTTTAATGACTTCAGCCATGCTTGTTTTGGTCATTCTACCGATGAGCTTTTTATATACTTCAATATAGATTTTGTTTTCATTCGCATTTTTGATAGTGATTATACCTTTAACCTTGAACCTGTCTAGATATTGATTTTGGGCGTTTTTTCGGACTTTTTCTTCTTTTTCGATTTGTTCTTCGGAGATAGTAAGTAAAATTTGTGGAGAGGTTACTACATGAATTTTAAGAGGCGCACCGGATTCTGTGTAAGGGACATCATCTTCGGAGATAGATTTTATTCCTTTACTTAAAATTTGAATTTTACCTTTAGCATAAGGAATTTGAGTATTATTGGACCACTTAACCGATTCATAAACAGGGAATTCAGTTAATGGGGTATTATAGGGGGCTTTTCCTGGCTCAATAAAATTAGGAATATTACATTCAAATAAATTTTTTGTAGAGATTTTTTGAGAGAATATTGCGAACTTTGCTTCAGAACCTTTAGTAAGGCTTACATTACGAATTTCATAAGCCTGCAATGGAGGTGTTACATTTCTTATCGTCTCTTTGGTAGCTTGCGAACCATTCACCATAGTAAGATTAGTATTATTTGAAATGGGTTTTATTTTGCCTTTTAAATTTAGATTAGCTTGCCCAGCATACAATTTAATATCTGCATTTTCAAAATCTTGGTAATTGTTTCTTATTAGGGCATGCATAGTAAAAAGGCTTGTACTATCATCTATAATTTCCAATCCATAAATTGGCTCCCATGAGATACCATTTATGTAATACATTAAATGAATCGTTCCCTCCGTTATATTTTGGTCAATACTGATTTCCGTAACATCTCCGAGCGATTTTTCATGAAAAGTGGTTTTTACTGTTCCTTGTATAGCTACTTGTTGAATCTGCTCTTTTTTTAAGAAAACACTTTGCCCATTACCTTTTTTTATGGCAACGATATCAGTATTAATATCAATAGGAAGAATTTCTCCCGACACACTTTCAATTTCATTACCAATTTGATAGGTAACATCTGCTTTTGAACCGACATTGGCTTTTAATAGATCATAAAAATCTTTGGCTTGTGAAGGGGAGTAGATAGTATCTTTTTTAATAATAACCCCTTTAATTAGAAAATCGTTACTAGTACCGAGCCAGTAAGCTCCACCAATAGCATCTGGTGGCCCATCAATAATCGCTTTTTGTTTAGTAAAAGATAAAGTTTGCGTTTTAGTCACAAAAGCAGTATTTTCTAAAAATATTGAAATCTCTTTAATTGGTAAATTTTGAGGTTGAGCTAATATATATTGATAAAAACAAAGGATATTTCCAAGAAATAGGAATAATTTTTTCATTGAGAATTGATAGGCAGATTCAGTTGATATTTTTCGTTTATTTCTTTTTTAGAAATTGGAACCGCTTTTATAGTCATTTTAATATCTTCTAGGGGTCTATCTTTTCTATCACGTGGTTGTTCAGCAATTTTATCTACCACATCGAGCCCTGATAAAACTTTTCCGAAGACAGTATAATTACCATCTAAAAAAGGAGCTCCATTATCATTTTGTACTATATAGAACTGAGAACCATTGGATTCTTTTTTAGGATTAACATTATCTCCCATTCTTGCCGCCGCTAATGCCCCTTTATGATGTTTCAAATGGTCTTTAAATTCTGCCGGAATAGTATAACCAGGACCTCCCATACCATCATTACCAGGGTCATTATCTTTTGAGTTAATATCGCCCCCTTGTATCATGAAATTAGGAATAATACGATGAAACGTAGTTCCATCATAATATTTTTCATTGACTAATTTTATAAAATTGGCTTTGTGTAAAGGAGTTTCATCATAAAGATATAACTCAATATCACCAAATTTCGTTGAAAGTATAAATATATAATCATCTTTTTTAGGTACATTTTGGGTCAAGTTACTATCTTTTTTATTTTCTATTTTATTTTTTTCTTTTGATTTTTCTTTTTTTGTTTTTTGTGCATTTACTATACTTCCCAATACAAAAAATAATAAAAATGCAATACTAAATTTAAATTTCATTAAAGCCATTTTGGGTACAAAATTACTAATTTTTTGAAAAATTCAAAGGGACTTATTGATGAGATTTATAAAAACACTTACCAATAGCGTGAGCATAACCATTTTTTGCTTTAATATCGCCTTTTATAATTACAATACCATTAATTTTAGCACCATGAAAATCTGATTCGATTTTTACTTCATCGCCTGCTATATTTTTTAAAGATTTGATTCTCCTTAAATCATTTACAGAATACGAACCTTCAAAAATATAATGTTTAACAAAATCATATAATTCCAATTTTTCTTCACGAGTTTTTGCATTTAATAAAGAAACAACGAACCCTTCGGGAAGTTCTAAAAATGCGTCATCGGTAGGAGCAAAAACGGTAAAAGGTCCTTTCATTTTCAAATTTTCGGAATACCCTGACTTAAGAAGCAAGGAATTAAAAGTCTTGAACTGGTCCGCAGTACTAAATACATTAGAAAGAGTCCCCTGAGCGTTCAAGGAATGATTACCCCAAAAAAGAAAGAATAAGAGCGTAAGAAAATTTTTCATACGAATATATTATTAAAAATAATTGGCAAAATCAGTGCCAATTTATAATTTTACTTCGCGTAAAATACTATTCTCTAAAGAAATAAAAGTCTCTGTTCTTTGAATACCAGGGATTTCTTGTATTCTGTCTAGGGTATTGCGAAGGTGATTAGTATCTCTACATATTAGTTTAACTAAAATATTATAACTACCTGTCGTATAATGCATTTCAACAATTTCATCAATTTTTTCGAGTTCTTTTTTAGCGTTCGGATAAACAGAACCTTTTTCTAAATAAACTCCAATATAAGCACAAACATCAAAACCTAGTTTAGAGTAATCTACTGTAAGTTTGGAACCTGTTACTATACCTGCTTCTTCCATTTTTTTCATTCTCACGTGAATAGTTCCTCCAGATACTCCAAGCTCTTTTGCGATATCAGTGTAAGGAGTATTTCCATGTGTTAAAAGGATTTGTAGTATTCCTTTATCTAAGATGTCAATGTCTGCTTTGTTTAATATTTCGTTACTCACAACCTGTAAAATTTATTGCAAATATAATAAAAAAAGAAATACAAAAAACATATTTTTTATTTTTTCGTTAATATTAACAGAATAGGGAAATGGTCGCTATAACCACCAAGGTATTTATTTCCGACGAAAGTCCTTAAAGGAGCTCCTTTAAATCTTTCATCTTGATCCTGAATAAAATCAGGATTATAAATAAAAGCATCATGGAAACGTATTCCTTTTTTAGCATGAACTAAAGCATACGAAATCATGAATTGATCAAGCATATTCCACTCATTTTTATACTTGTGTGTACCTTTTCCTTTAGTGGCTAAATCTGCCATAGCGTTCCATAAATGCCCTTCTCTAATCTCTTCTTTACGATTTTTAGCTTTTAGGGTTTCCGTAATAGACCAATTGGCAGGATTATCATTAAAATCCCCCATTACCACAATTTTAGAATGAATATTAATAGCTCGTAAGGAATCTATTTTTTTTTCTAGTAAATCTGCAACGAGAATTCTCCTCTCTTCGCTATCCTCACCGCCTCTACGAGAAGGCCAGTGATTAACAAAAAAATGTAATGTATCATTTTTCCCCATTAAAAGTATCACGTGCAGTATATCGCGAGTAGAAAAACTCGTATCCATATCATCATAGGGTCTGTAATAAGTAGAGCTAACTAATTGAATATTGCCCTTCTTAAAACATAAAGCAACATCTATTCCTCTTTTATCAGCAGATTCATAATGTACAATTTCATAGTTCTGATTAGCTAATTGGTCATAATTCATTAAATCTTGGACTACCTTTTTGTTTTCTACTTCAATAAGCCCAATAACATCAGGACCTATATTTTTAGGGTGCATACTTAGTATGACTTCAGAGAGTTTTTCTAATTTTTTTTGATATTTTGTTGTATTCCATTGTTTGGGGCTATTAGGCAAAAATTCCGTATCATCGTTAGGACCATCTTCGGTATCAAATAGATTTTCTACGTTATAGGAAGCAATAATCCAAAAATTATCTATTTTTTTAGGGAAAGGGAAGTTCGTTTCTTGAGCATTCAAACTCAAACTTATTAACATAAAAAAATAAAGTATTTTCATGAATAGGTTTATTTTTCGCAAAGTTATTAAAAAGTTATCGTGGAACATATAAAATTATTAGAGCCCCAATAATAGAAATTGCGGCACCTATTAAATCCCAGTAATCAGGGACAACCTCTTCCACAAAATAAAGCCAAGCTAATGAAGAAGCTATATAAATACCGCCATAAATTGCATAAACACGCCCTGCGGTATCTAAATCAATTTTAGTTAGTAAGTAAGCGAAAATAATTAAACTAAATAAACCAGGGACTAACCAAAAAATAGATTTTTGGAGCTTAAAATAATTCCAAAAAGCAAAACAACCCAAAATCTCAAAAAAAGCAGATAAAAAAAATATCGTCAAATCTTTCATCTATTTAGAGAAACCGCCGCTGAAGGGGTTTGTTTGGACATTACATTTAAATTTTAACACGATGTTGGGGTTCATAGGATCATTAGAGGTAACGGTTATTGTTTTGGATTGAGGACCTGCTCTACCTGTGGAATCAAAAGACATTTCAATTTGGGAAGTTTCTCCAGGCTCTATTTCAGTTTTACGAGGTGCAGAGGCAGTACAACCACATGATGGTTTAGCACTCTCAATTTTTAATATACCGCCCCCCACATTTTTAAATTTAAAGGCATAATTTACTTTTTCTCCTTGAATAATGTTACCTGCATCAAATTCTAATTTTTCAAATTCAATTTTCGGTAGTTGTGCTAATTCTTTATCGGTATAGATTTTTACAAAAGTACCATTCAAAAGAATTTCTTTTTTGGCATGAGATTTTTCACTAGTATAAAAAACAATTTTTTGATTGAATATTTTACCGTTTTCTAGTCCTGATTCTTTTCCTTTTTCACCGATAGCTTGAATAGTTATTTTTCCAATATCGCCTGGTTTAAGAGAATATCTATCAAAAGTAGGAACAAAAGCAACTGGATGCTCAGTTTTATTGTGAATGATATTAATTGTCTCATTGGAAATATTTTTAAACTGAATGGTAAACTCTTTATTATCATTAGAAGTAAAGTTATTAACAGGGACAAAAAGATTCTCAAATCCTAATCCGCCGATAGTATCTCTGATAAAAATATCATTCAATTTAGGTTTTACATTTCCTTTTATGTTAAGGATGATAGGTTCTTGGGAATCATCGAACATAACCGTAATAGATTTAGAGAAGTCGCCAGGTCTACCTGTTGAGTTGTAGATAGCTTTTACAAAACCTGTTATTCCGGGCTCAATAGGTTCAGTAGACCATTCGGGAGTGGTACAACCACACGAAGCATGAACACTATTTATTTTAATAGGTTTATTACCTGTATTTTTGAAAACAAATTGATATTCCGCTTTAACACCTTCGTTTATTTCGCCGAAGTCATGTTCTTTTACCATGAATTGAGCTGAAGAAGGCTGTCCCCATATATGTAAATAACATACAAAGTACAATGCGAATACAGTAAAATTTTTAGTACTCATACTTTCCTACTTTTATGCAAAAATAATACCTTTTTTGATTGAAAAATCGTTTTTTAGAAGTTTTATAATATAGAAAAAGTTTTACTTTCGTAACTTAAGATAGAATAGAAAAATTAAATTTTTTATGCCATCTTGAAATTTTTTAATTTTCTTTTTTCCATAACGTTGGTAGTAAGGGATATGTACTTCCTTAAAGCGAAGTTTTTTCTTTATGATTTCTATTTTAATTTCTTCGCTTAAAGCCATACCATTACTTTCTAAACGAATTTTGGGTAGTATTGATCTTTTAAAGACCCACATACCACTTTGTGAATCTTGAATTCCATAACGAAATAGTAGTTGAGTAGTAAAAGTAAGAATACAATTTCCAATTTTAGATAGTATATCCATATTTTCAGGATTTTGTAGTGGGAACCTACAAGCAGAAACAAAATCTAAATTTTCTTGAATAAGAATGTTAATAAGTCTTGGAATTTCTTCGGTAGGATAAGTACCATCACCATCCATGGTAACCACAATGTCCGTATCAATAAATTGAAAACCTTTTTTGTAAGCAAAACCATAACCTTTTTGGTCTTCATGAAGTACTACAGCTCCAAAATTTTTTGCAATAGTTGCTGTATCGTCATCAGATTGGTTATCAACGATATAGATTTTATCAACAAAGGTTGGTATATTTTTTAGAACGATAGGTAAACCTTCTTCTTCATTGTAGCAGGGAATAATAACTCCAATAGAAAAGTTTTTATACATTTAATTCTTTTGGTAATACAATTTTTCCATGAATTCTTCAAAATTTTCAGCTACAAACAAAAAGAGAGGCTTATCTTTATGGATTTTAGATTTAGACATAGCAGACTGGTGGTCCCAGAAATAAATTTCTTCTGTTTTTAAGGAGATACACATAAAATTACTGAAACTATCTATAGCAAAAGGAACGAAAAAAGGAGGTAATTCTTTATGAAAAATCTGATAAGCTTTAATAATATCATCTTTTACTCCAATGCCCAGAAATCGGGAGATAATGAAAGTGTAAAGCGTTAGATTCTCAGAAGGAGAAAATACATCAAAAGCATTATTAAGCGGAACTCCGCCATTAGATTCTAAAAGGAAATCTCTAAAAGATTTGGGGATAGGAACTGTAAGGATTTTTTCGAAATCTTGAATTTGTTTTTCTGTTACGGGTGGGTGTTTAGTTAAAAATTTGAGGTTCCAAGCCATGAAAATACGCTTAAACTCTAACACCTACTACACAGATATCATCAATTTGTTCATATTTTTTTTCTTGTTTATGCATCCAATCCATGATAGTTTGTAGTAGGATTTGGCTTTGTGTTTCCATGTCATAATCTTGGATTTCAAAAATTTTATCTTTCATTTGCTTGGTCATGAACTTTCTACCTTTCGGTCCACCGAATTGGTCATGGTAACCATCAGTGGACGCATAAAAAGCTTCACCTTTTTGTAGTTGTAAATGATGAGGGGTAAAGATACGTTCAGCCTCAGTTTGTAAACCACCGATAGGGACCTTATCTGGTTTAACTTCTTCAATTTCAGGTTTATCTTTTCTTACAATCCATAAAGGACGATTAGCACCTGCATAGGAGAGTTTTAAGGTATCAGGATAAAACTTCATAAAAGCAATATCCATACCGTCCCTAGATTTAGAGCCTTCTTCATCTTGTTTTAGCGCTTTTCTAACACCCTTATGTAAATTATTTAAGATTTGATCGGGTTCTGTAATATCGTTTTGTTTTACAATCTGATTAAGGAGGGTATTACCAATCATAGTCATGAAAGCACCTGGTACACCGTGCCCTGTACAATCTGCACAAGCAACTAATATATTCCCATCAGGCAATAATGCAAACCAATAGAAATCTCCCGATACAATATCTTTGGGTTGCCATATCACAAACGAATCTGGAACAACGGCTTTAATCTCATCAATTTTAGGTAGTAAGGCTGTTTGGATACGAAAAGCATAGTTAATAGAATCCGTAATTTCTTGGTTCTTATGCTCAATAATAGCGTATGCCGCTTCTAATTGCTTTTTCGATTCTACAATAATAGCTTTTTCACGCTCAGCAGTTTCTTTCTCTAATTGCGCTTTTTCTCTTTCAATACTAAACTTTAAAGCCGCTACTTCTTTTTGTCTTTTTTCTTCTTCTTCACGCTTCCTATCCGTTACATCACGAGAGTTCACAACATAACCTGCCACTAACGGATTATGCATAAGGTTAGTCCCAACCGACTCAAAATACAACCAAGAACCATCTTTATGTTGAATACGATAAGAAAACATAAATGCAGATTTTTGGTTCAGCGCATTTTGTACGATAGGGTGGTCTTCAGCGTGAATTAACTCGTAAAAATTTTCGTTTAACAGCTCCTCTGGACTATAACCTAAAACCCTTTCAGTTGAAGGAGATTGGTAAGTAATATTTCCTTTTGCATCAAGTATTGTGATAACGTCTAATGAATTTTGGATTAAAGCTTTGAACTTACCTTCAATTTTAGATAGGTTTTCCGTGCTCTGTCTTTCCACAGAAAACCTCATATTATTGATTTGTCTTAAACCATAGATTCCTAAAATAATGCCTGCACCCGTTAAAACAAGCGGTAGAATTTGATTAATCCCTAATTCAATGTAATTAAGATACAAAATAACACTATAATATACCAGTATAGCAACAGCTATCAAAAGCAGAACTATAATAACTATCTTAAAGTTATTTTGAGCCTCTCTATGTTTCCTAACTTCTATCCTAGAGGACTTTACAGGCACCGACACTACAATATAATTTCAAAAAGCAAATTTAATAAGTAGTATTAAACCAAATACATACCCGTCCGAAAAAGTTTTTCACAAGAAACCTAAAATCCTTTTGAATACTTTTGAGAATGAAGATAAAATTTATTCCATGATAAAAGGATAGTTAGGCTCTGCATAAACATCATTGTAAAGCTCAGAAGGATCAGGATAAGGACTTTTTTCAGCAAAATCTACACAATCCGCTATAATTGTTTTAATTTCTTCATCAATAGCTTCAATTTCTTCTACTTTGGCTAGTTGGTTTTCAAGGATGTAAGACTTTATATTAGCGATTGGGTCTAATTCTTTATACTTTTCTAGTTCTTCTTTGGTACGATATTTTGCAGGGTCAGACATAGAATGTCCTCTATAACGATAGGTTTTTATTTCTAATAAGGTAGGACCTTCCCCATTTTTTGCTCTTTGCACGGCTTTTGTAGTGGCTTCGTGAACTTCTATTACATTCATACCATTAACAGGTTCTGCGGGCATATCATAAGCTAAACCAATTTTCCAAATATCTGTAACATTAGAACTTCTTTCAACAGAAGTACCCATTGCATATAAATTATTTTCACAAATAAATACCACGGGAAGTTTCCACATCATAGCCATATTAAAAGCCTCATGCAGAGCGCCTTGTCTTGCCGCACCATCACCAAAAAAACAAATACATACCTTTTTTTCTTCTCGATATTTAATAGCAAATGCAACCCCAGCACCTAATGGAATTTGCCCTCCAACAATACCATGCCCCCCTAAAAAGTTATGTTCCTTTGAAAAAAAGTGCATAGAGCCTCCCTTTCCTTTTGAGCATCCCGTAATTTTACCGTATAGCTCAGCCATACATGCACGTGCAGATACCCCTCTCGCTAACGCCTGACCATGATCCCTATAAGCCGTAATTACATAATCCTCCGGAGTAATAGCAGATTCCACGCCTGCCGCCACCGCTTCTTGACCAATGTATAAATGACAAAAACCTCTAATTTTTTGTTGCCCATATAATTGACCCGCCTTTTCTTCAAAACGCCTCATCAGCATCATTTGATGATACCATCTCAATGTTACTTCTTTGCTGTAAGTTTCTATTTTAACGTTCTTTTTTGCCATGAGTGGTTAATTTTTGCACGCAAGTTAAAACTAAATTTTTAATTTTTAAAATTCATTCTTCAAAATCAATGCCCAATTCTTCTATACTACATTCTTCTTGCTCAATAATTTCTTTTGGGGGTTCCTTACCTTTAGACAATATATTCTCGTATTTAGGTAAAGTTTCATAGCCCTGTATTTCAGGAATAGGTGGTACATTCATAAATTTACTAAAACGATAAAGAATTTCTTTAAAATCATCAGGTAACTCAGAATCAAAAAAAACATCTTGTTTCGTTTCAGGATGAACAAAGCCTAATGTCTTAGCATGTAATGCCTGTCTATTCATGATCGTTAGACAATCGTTTATCAAATTCACAAAACCTTTGCTAGCCTTCCCTTTTAAGGTTCTGTGACCTCCATAAAAATAATCCCCGAAAAGTGTATGACCAATATATTTAAAATGTACACGTATCTGATGGGTCCTCCCCGTTTCTAATTTACATTTCACTAGTGTAACTACCCCAAAACGTTGAACAACCTCGTAATGCGTAACAGCATACTTACCCATTGAACCATCTTCATAGACCATAAACTGTTTTCTATTACGCACACTTCTTCCCACATTTCCAGTGATTGTCCCTTTATCTTGTTTAATATTCCCCCAAACCAAAGCATAATAATTTCTTTTTGTAGTGCGTTCATAAAACTGTTTAGAAATAAAATTATAGGCTTGTTCCGTTTTTGCTATCACTAATAAACCAGTCGTATCTTTATCAATTCGATGCACTAAACCCGGCCTTAGCCCTTCTTGTGTAAGGCTAATCGCTTCATTTTCTTTTTGTTTCTGAAAATGATATAAAAGAGCGTTGATTAATGTACCTTTGTAATTGCCACAACCAGGGTGACAAACCATACCCGCCGGTTTATTAACAATCAAAAAAGATTTATCTTCATAAACAATATCCAAAGGAATGTCTTCGGGAACGAGCTCAGGCGCCGGTGGATATGGCAAAACAACGCTAATTTCATCATAAGGTTTTACTTTATAACTTGCTTTTGCACTGTTTCCATTCACTTTAATATACCCTAAATCACAAGCATTCTTAATTCTGGTTCTGGAAGTATTCTTTAAATGAATGGAAAGATAACTATCTACACGCATCAATTTTTGTCCAGGATCCACTCGCAAACGATGATGTTCAAAAAATCCTGATTCTTCGTAAGCAGTAATTAAATCGTGATTTTCTTCATTATCTATCCATTCATCAGTCGGAGCATCTTCAAATTCTTCTACATAATTTAAAAGTTCCTCGTTTCTTTCTTTCATTCCCTTTGCACTTATACCTTAATCTCTAAAAAATAAAATTTGAATCGCTTTCGCTGTAATCCCTACAATAAAAACAATAATAGCTAACCGATTTGTTTTTTTCATATACCAAAGATTCCATGCACTAGAACTTAGCTTCTCTTTTATCGTTTGCGGTCGTTTAGAGTTTTCCATAAATCAATTGGTTTATCACTTACTTAACGCAAAAATAATCAAAATTGTTTTTTGTAAAGCCTATCATAGCATATTTAGCTCAATATTTTCCATATTTTTAGATTAAAATATGTATATTTGCGATATGAATTATTTGTTTATTGTTTTATTTATATTGAACCTATCCATTCTTTATGCTCAACACCGTCAAAGAATTAACGATGAAAAGTTTTCTGCTAGCCAAGTAAAGAAAATAACTATAGCATCAGAAAGTACAGATTACATCATCTCAGGATATCAAGATACAATCATCAACGTTTCTATTACCGCCATTACTAATACTCCTAAAAGAATGGATGAACTACAAAAAAATTTCAAAATTGTTTGTAATCTACAAAACGAAACCCTTAGAATTGAAACTTTTACAGGTGATGCAAAAGGAAGTTTTTTAGTAGAAATTTATGTTCCTGCAAACATTCCAATTGATTTATCCACTCAAAGCTCCAGCATTATCATAGAAAAAACACACAATGACCTTCAAATTAATCATCATTCCAAAAATATCCTAGTAAAAGAAACAAGAGGCGGAAAAATTAACCTTAATTCCAAAAATGGTAGTATAACCCTTAAAAATTGTGTAGGAAATATTCAAATCAATACTACTAAAAACGTTGAAGCAGAAATAATAGACGGGCAATTTACTTGTATTTCAGGAGGGAACCAAAATGTTATCCTAAAAAAATCTATTCCCACTATGCTCAATACACAGAACGGAAACATTAAATTAAAAATCCCATCGGACGCAAAATTTGATTGCCGTTTCTCTGCAGATATTCCTATTAAAATTGAAATGAATAATTTTCAATTTGATGGTAGTATAAACTTAAAAACCTTAATCGGGAAAATAAATCAAGGAAATACTGCCCTAAAATTGACTGCAAATAAGGGCAGTATTTGGATTAGCAATTGACAGAATTGAAAGGATCTATAAAAATATTATAGCCCCTCACGATTCATCAATTTTTCACTTTTACGCAGGAATTAAATGAATTTCTATTGTATGAGTAGTGGACCCATGTGTTTCTTTTAATCTAAGCCACATGGACTTCTCTTTTAATTTTATAATTTCCGCTTCAGATTTCTCTCCGTCCATTATAATGATAATTTTTGTCTTATCATTATTAAACTCCCATGTTCCGTTCATAGAAAATGATAAACCACTCGATGAATCTTTTATAGAAAGAATATATTTACCATCTTCTTTAAATTCCCACGTGAAATTTTTGTAAACATTGGTTACGTCTGTACCATCCTCCGTAACTTTTTCAGCCTTCCAAACATTTACAACTCTTGCTTTTTTAGAACGTAAACTTATGGCAGGACCTTCGTCATACTTTTTACAAGACTGCATAATGCCCATAAATAGGCAACACCATACAACTAAAACTAAAAACTTCAAACTCTTCATAATACTCAATTTATTATATGTTAAAAAAAGATTCTTTCTTCAATTTTGTAACTAATAGATAGTAAAATACGGCTCTTTTTTTCTGATTTACATTATAAAAGCTACAGACCTCTTTTAAAGCATTCACAATTTCTTCGTCATTAGTCATTTCCAATCTTCTGACAAGAAAATTAGTTTTAATTCTATCTAGTTCAGATTGGTCAGAGCAACTTACTAAGGATGCATCTTTTAAATAAATAGAAGGACCTAGGCTCTTTGTAATTTCTTTTAAAAGCTTATCATTTACATCTACGTTTAGTTCCTTTAATTCTGCTTTATAAGCATCAAATGCTTCATCGAATTTACTCATTTTATCTAAAATTTAGTATATAAGGCAAAATTAAAAAAGGGAGGAATATAATCGTTGTATGTGGAAAACTTTTTTAATCTAATAGGGGTTCTATATCTGCTTCTAACTCTGATTTTTCAGGTGTATAACTTAAATCTAAATTATTAGAATTTCTTATTTTCTGTTCAATTTCGTTCAATAATTCGGGATTATCTTTAAGTAATTGCCGTACTGCTTCACGACCCTGACCCAATTTAGTTCCTTCGTAACTATACCAAGCACCCGATTTTTTTATGATATCTAATGCTACTGCTAAATCGATAATTTCACCTACTTTTGAGATACCTTCTCCATAAATAATATCAAATTCTACTGTTTTGAAAGGCGGAGCCACTTTATTTTTAACGATTTTTACTTTGGTTAAGTTACCAAGCACATTATCTCCTTCTTTAATTTGAGTAGATTTACGAATATCTATTCTAACAGAAGCATAAAACTTTAAAGCATTACCACCTGTAGTGGTTTCAGGATTACCATAGGTAATACCTATTTTGTCACGTAATTGATTGATAAAAATACAAACACAATTCGTTTTGGCAACTGCACCCGTAAGTTTTCTTAGCGCTTGAGACATTAAGCGTGCTTGTAACCCCATTTTAGAATCACCCATATCCCCCTCTAATTCCGCCTTCGGTATCAAAGCCGCTACCGAATCAATTACAATCACATCAATTGCCCCAGAACGAATTAAATTTTCTGCTATCTCTAAGGCTTGTTCCCCATAATCAGGTTGAGAGACCAACAATTCATCGGTATTGATACCTAATTTTTGAGCGTAAAATCTATCAAAAGCATGCTCCGCATCAATAAAAGCGGCTATGCCACCTAATTTTTGAGCCTCTGCAATAACATGCAAGGCAATAGTCGTTTTTCCTGATGATTCCGGACCAAAAATCTCTATCACTCTTCCTCGTGGAAAACCACCTACGCCAAGTGCTAAATCCAAAGAAATAGAACCTGTCGGAATAACAGGTATAGGCTCAGGAGTTTTATCCCCTAACTTCATTACAATACCCTTACCATATTGCTTTTCCAGCATTTGCATCGTCGTGCTTAATGCTTTCATTTTCTCTGACTTTACATCGCCTTCCTCAGAACCTGTCACTTTTTTGTCTTTTGCCATATATTTTTCCTTAAATTATACTAACCCAAAAATTTCTTTTAAATGCTGATTTAAAAACAAACCATTAGGGTCCATTTGTTCACGAACTTTTAAAAAATCATCCCATTTAGGGTATTTCGTTTTGAGATAATCCGCTTTTTGTGTGTGCATCTTGCCCCAGTGGGGTCTTCCTTCATAACTCAAAAAAATTTTTTCCGCACCCCTAAAATATTTTTCGTAAGGCATACCTAAATACATATGGCAAGATATAAACACGGTATCGTATCCATAAGCCGGAGATAAATAAATATCATCTCCCCTCACCCAACGAAATTCTATCGGAAAATGCACGTTAATTTTCTCTCTTGCAATAAAATCTTTGATTCTTAGTAAACACTCTACCCCTTTCTCCGCTGGAACTCCATACTCCATCTCCGTAAACTTTACTAGTCTTTCCGTAGCAAAAATTCTATGACTTACATTTATTTCTGAACTATCACTAATTGCCATACCGCAAATCTTAGACATCGTAGCCGCACTTGCTGGTATAGTTCTACTGATATCTGATATCACTTTAAATAAGTTATTCTCTAAAAAAACATCAAAAAACCATTTTTTAAATCCTGAAGTATTAGGTTTCTCTTGTGTTTGATTAGAATATTTTGCTTGTATAATATCCGTGTAAGGGAACCAATAAAACTCAAAGTTTCGGTTCTCTTGATTAATTTTATCTAATCTGGGAATAATACCTGATAGTGTTTCTTTTTTCTTTTGAATATGGAGATTATAGGCATCTACGCATTGAAGCGTAATGGAAGTAATTATTCCGAGAGAACCTAAGGAAACTTGCGCCGCTTTAAAAATGTGAGTATTATGTTCTGATGAACACTCTATTTTTTCACCGTTAGCGTTAATAAAACTTAATGCAACTACTTGGGTAGGGATAATTCCATAATTTATGCCCGTCCCATGCGTACCTGTACTCAAAGCTCCAGCGATAGCTTGCTTATTGATATCGCCCATGTTAATCATAGCCAAGCCATTCTTTTCTAAAAGTTCACTTAAAGCATAAAGTTTTGTCCCCGATTTAACGGTGGCTTGTTTTTTCTCTTTATCTATATGAATTAGTCCCTGATAATTTTCTAGGGTGATAAGGATTTGATTTTCTGCTTCACAGAGGTTCGTCCATGAATGCCCACTTCCCACTACGCGAATGGTCAGTTGTTTTTCCTTAGCGAATTGAACAATCTGCTGAATTTCATCTTCAGAGGAAGGTTTAAAATAATGCCTCGGTTTAAATTGGAGAGTTTCCCCCCAATTCTTGAATTCATAACCGTTAATAGGGCTTATCATATACTCAATAATTAAATTCGTCTTTAATGGCTTGAAATAATTGCACTAAATTACTATTTCCATTTAATTTATCCAAAGGAATTACAAAAAAAATTAAATTAGTTTTATTTTGAGGGTTCAGTAATTTCGCGGCTATAAAAGTACTATCGCTCCAGGTCCCAGAACCTGCTGTTAAATCAGCTCTATAAAGTACTTGGGCAGAAGCTTTAGGATAAAAAGGACTTATCTGCGAAATCAATCCTGGTCCCGTATTTTTCAATATGGGATAGTCTATTGCAAAATTTACATCAGGGTAGGCTTGCCCCGTATTTAACATAAATGCATCTTTCTGAATAGTTAAACTATCAATCGGTGAAAAACGATAAATAGAAGAAGTAGAGCTTAAAGTTTTGGGAATAGGAATGCTAAATAAAAACTTTTTGCCTGCATTTAAACTATTTTGAATTACCGCTTCAGACTGCTCAATATAATCCAGTTGAGTAACCGTTGAGGGGGCATACCAAAATATCTCCTTGTGTAATTGAAACCACCATTCCAAAGTGAGAGTCATTTTGGGAAAGTTCACAGCAGAGGTTAAATCCAAATAATCATAATTACCGTATAGTTGGTCTATTATAGGTCCATACAATTGAATAGGTCTTGGGTTAGTGGCTACTCCATCTACCAAAAGAATACTTGATTTTTGATTGTAAACCCAAAATATTTTGGAACTATCTATTTCAGAAAATAGCCCCCCTTTATCTTTCGCTTTGAGATAAAATTGATTATTCCCATTAACTTCAAAATCGGTTAATTGCTGATTATAAGCATTTTTGTTATATTGTACATAAACTTTTGCATTTTGCTTTCCTGAATTTTGAGGATTATCTGGAACGATAGTAATCATAGAAACATTGGAAGAGAAACTTATCCAATTACCGTTGTTCACTTTAAGATAAATACTATCCAACGTTACGTCACCATCATTATCTGTAACATTCCATAGCAAAGTGATAACGGGATAAATGGAATCTGTTGGGTAAAAGGAAGTATTAAATTTAGCAGTAGGAGCAGTATTTTTAATTGGGATGACGAGTTTTGCGGGAGTTGGATCTTTCCAGCCTTCGTTATCTACGGCACGTATTTCAAATTGAATATCCGTAGTATCTGCCCCTTCCATTAAATCAAAACGAAAGGTTGAGTCCGTTTTAGAAGTTATTTTCCATTCTCCTTGATTGATTGAAAACTCGAAATGCGTTACAATACCATCTTTATCTTCACCGTTCCAATGCAATTGTACGATAGAATTCAAACGGTCAGTACCCGATAACTCGATTTTATCCAAAAATAGATAGGTTTCAGGTGCTTGGTTAGCGATTTTATCGCCCTTTTTACAACCTATAATTCCCATTAAAACTACGAACCTGATGAAGTGAAATTTCATTACTAAAATTTTGCTCAAAATTAGTAGAAAAACCAATACAAACTTACTCCTTAAAACTTACTAAAAAATCTTGAGGAGTATCTTTTTTATAACTTACATATACTTTTAATTCGCCTGTATTAAATTGACGAAACGTGATACTGCAATCTAATCCCTTTCTATTTTTACAATCCCATAATAATATGTAATTTCCTTGCTCATCTTCAACAGCAGAATGACGTTTAACAATTTTGTATTCAAAAGTTTTTTCTCCTGAAATTCTTATAATTTTTTTCTTAGCATCGATATAAATCAAAACAGAAGCATACTCCTGATAAGTTTCATATAAAGAAGCAGGCTCCATTATAATTTTTTGAGCTTGCCTCTGATAAACCTGGCTGTAAATACATTTGCTTATTCCCATGACGAATAGCATAACTAAAAACATACTTGTAACCCATTTTTTTAATGTTTGATTTACGATTGCTTTTTCCATTTTAACGTCCATTTTTTACGCTACAAAATTGCAGGGATTGGATAGAGAACGTATGGAAAAAAAGAGGTAAAAGTTAGAAAAATTATCAATAAAAGTACAAAATATTTCAGTTAACTAATTGTTTATCAATATCTTATCGTAAATAAGAAGTAACATTTTAGTAATCATTTATTGACCATAAATCGTTTGATAAATTTTTTCAAAGTTTTCAAAGGCTCGGATTTCAATAGCCAGTTTACGAATTTCTTTTTTAATTTCAGGTAGATTTTCAGATTTTAAAAGTTTATCCATAGACTCACAAGTTTTTAAGCAACCCTCATAAGAAGTATCTTCCCAGATTACACCAAGACCTTTTTCCTTTATCAAATCAGAATCATCAGAAATATTAGGAGGAATCAATACAGGTAATTCCATTGCCCAGTACTCCCCATCTTTCACGGAAGTACAATAGCGTTTTGTAGGTAGGGGCTTAACAGGATTTAAGCCAAAATCAGCCATTGCTAAAAATTCAGGTACTCTTTCATGAGGAATATAGGATTCAAAAAGCACATAATCTAAATTGATTTGAAACTTTTG
>CALLNY010000096.1 GCA_938005475.1 uncultured Bacteroidia bacterium
GAGAAAGCGTCTTTGATGTCATTGAGGGTGATATTATTGGCTTTTTGAGCGAGTAGAGTAAAGCGTTCGGTAGCAGTACGGACGTTCTCTTCTTCACCGAGTACATAAGTAAAACGTTTAGGTTCGGTTTGAATTTTTTGGAAGTTACCTTCAGTGTCAAAGCCTGTAAGTTCAGAGACGTAAGTAAACCGCCATTTGGGACTATCGGGTTGATGATAAACAATAAAAGCGGCATCAATGTTTTTCCAATAGTTGCGTAGTAAATTTCGTAATCCTATACGGTTTCGTTCAATGGTAATATGCGGTTTTAGTTGTACTTCATAGACTGCAATTTCACGTGAAAGTTCATTTTCTGGTAAGATGATTTGTCCAAGTTGTACGGCACTTTCAGTTATTTCCGTATTGATATTTAAGGTTATGGGTTGAGTATAAAACTCAGCGTTGAAAATTTCTGCTAAAAAATTTTTCCATTTCAGGCTATTATACCTTTCTTGGAATAGATGAAGAATTTGATTTTTTTCCATAAGCGAAAATAAGAAGTAAAGTTTTTTATACAAAAAATTCTGATAAAATAAGTAAAGGTTTTTCGATGCGATGGTTGTTTTTTTCAGATGTACTGACTTCGGAGAGGTATTTTTCAGCTATTTTGTCAAGTTCTGAGAGGGCTTCTGGTAAAGGGATTTCTTTTTTCCCTAACTTATTCACTTCATTGGGCAAGTTCGTATGAATTCCTGCATCAATGTTAGCTATAAGTTTTGGGATATATTCTTTTTGTGTGGGGGAGAGTAGGGAGGGTACATTCATTAAATTTTTGAGGTATTTTTTCGCGACCATAGCAACAGGACCAAATGCTTCGGGATTAGAAGATAAAGTTACTTGTTGGGTTTCTTGGTGTTCAAATTCTTGAATAGCTTTTTGAACGTGTGTGAAGTATTTTTTAGGAAGGGAGTGAGGTTTTTCGTTGATTTCAGCTTCAAAAATCTGAAAGGCTTCTAAGGGAGTAATTTCGGTAACTTGGGTATCATTGACAAGGTAAAATTCCAGTTTTTTAGAGTTTTTAAGAAAAACGATGGTGTGATGTTTGAGTAAGTCATTTTGAATGTTGTCAGTTTTTCGAGCAGTACGGCATTTGAGGGGTAAATTTTTAATTTTTAGAAAATCTTCGGGGTTTTCCTCTCTGAATTTACGTAGGAAAAAAAGATATTTTAAGCGTTCATCTTCGGGTTCTTCGACAGCTTGCGGAGTAAAGAGTTTTACCTCATCAATAATTTCTTTGTCAGAGAATACTTGATTATCTTCCCCATAAGCGGTATGAAAAGCCTGAATTTTCATAAAAGCGGTTTTTTGGAGTTTGAGTTGTTTGTCACCTTCTACGGAGGGGTAAAAAACGAAGTTATAGATGGTATCGGCTTTTGTACCAATACGGTTAATCCGTCCAATTCTTTGCATCATACGGGTAGAGTTCCAAGGGGTATCGTAATGTAAAATCACATTAGCACGGTGTAAATTTACGCCTTCTGCCAGTACTTCGGTGGTAATAATGATGTTAAGGTCATTTTTTTGTTGTTTGGGGTCAAGGTTAGCATCAAAATTTTCCATGATAACTTCTTGTTTTTCTTTACGGTTAGAGCTGTCAATAGCAATAACATCATTTCTGCCGTTATTGATAAGAAATTCTTCTAAGTATTTTGCGGTCTGTGCGGATTCTGTAAAGATAACGAGCTTTTTTTCTACATTGATATTAGGGTTTAGCAACACTGAATTGAGATATTGTAAGAATACATCAAGTTTAGGGTCTTCTGTGATGCTATCCCATTCTTGTACTAATTCCGTGATGAGTTTGTGGTCATTTTTGAGAATATCTATAAATACATGATTAAAGTCATCTGTGGTGTAGATGGCGTTTTGGGGATTATCATGGTGGAGTTTTTCTATTTCTGCGATAATATCTTCATCGGAATAGCCTTTTTCAATGAGTTTGTTAATATCAGCATCAGGGGCAATAATAATTTGGTTTTTATGAAACATATCTATCATGTTTTGAGTGGCTTCGTGAAATTTATATAAAGAAGTTTTGAAAGCGGCGAAACTACTTTCTAAACGTTTAATCAATTGAGTTTTCATAATAAAAGCAAGGTTTTTAGAAGTCATTTCTGCTCTTGAATACTGTCCTTTAACGACTTCCTTCTTTAAATATGCAATAGCTTGATAACGAGCATATTGTAAATTATCTTCATTTATAAGATAATTTACAGTTTTGTAAAATAGTTGATTAAGTTGACTATCCATTTGGTAGCTTAATTTTTGTGGGGGATTAACTTTGGGAAATTTTATACCTTGTTCTTGTAAATCTTTAAGGTATTCAGGATTATTTTCAAGGTCTTTTCGGGTTCTGCGGATAGTAATAGGTTCAATAATGTTTTTGCGTATTTTGTCGTAAATATCTCGGAGTTCATTTATATTTATTTTATTGTTTTTTTTGATTTTCTTGTATTCTTTAATGAGTTGATTGAAGAATGAAGTTAAATTCGTGATGGGTAAAGTAGATTGCCTTTCATCTTGAAATAAACGGACTTGGTTAAGAATATCTTCGGGTCTATTATTGAGTGGAGTAGCACTAACAAGAATAACTTTTTTCTTTAAGCCAGGAATATAACCTTTGTTTTGTCTTGGACTTTTGCAAATTTGTTGGAGGTTGGCAAAAGCACCTGTGGTGTTATTTCTGAATTTATGGGCTTCGTCTACAATAATAAGGTCATACTCTTCTTTGTTCCAATAATCTAGGTGTCCATCTAAAATTTTACTGAGGCTACCATTAGTAATAAACTTGGCATAGCGGTCAATGCCAAAGTATTTGAAAGTGTTTTTCCAGTTTTTTTCTACTGCGGGCGGGTAAACGACAAGAATTTTGGTATTTAATCCATTTTCAAGAATAAACTTTTTGGCTACCATAGTAGCAACAACGGTCTTGCCTAATCCTACTACATCAGAGAGCATAAAGCCATTATGACGCATAAGCATATCAAAACCTTGATTTACGGCATCAATCTGATAAGAAAGTTTTTTGAAGTTTTTAGGTAAATCTTTAATGGATTCAGGGTCATAGTCTATGTTTTTGTCAAAGTATTCTATAAGCATTTTGATATAAAGTTCAAAGGGAGTAATTTCATCGTTGAGATGGGTTTCTTTTTTGAGTTTTTCTGCATCTACGGGGAGAATGGAAATACCTTCAATCCATAGTTTTTCAAATTCATCGGTAGCAAATTTCACATCGTCATAGTCATTGAG
>CALLNY010000097.1 GCA_938005475.1 uncultured Bacteroidia bacterium
ATACTCGTTAAGTGCTGGGTTTTACAGGCCTTCAATGTTGACACCTATTAATTTTTGGGTGAGCAATCCTGCAACTTATACCCCTGTGATTAATGCTGAAATTTCTATCACTATTCCTAATGGTGTTTCGTATTCTAGTTCATCTAATAATTTTTCAGGCACTCCAAGTGTTTCGGGGAATGTTATTACGTTCTCTAATATCAATATGAATCCAAATCAAATTTATTCGGGCACTATTTGGGTACTTAGTGATAACAATTTAACAATTGGTAGTGTTCTATGTGCTAACATGCAATTAAGCTACAATTCTAATACATATACTGAGACTTCTTGTGATTTTGTCGTAAATAGTTATGATCCGAACATGAAAGAAGTAGCGATTGATGGCCAACCTGCTGAGGGCTTTGTACCTGCAAATAAAACAATGACTTACACGCTACACTTCCAAAATACTGGTAATGCACCTGCTTTTAATGTTCTTATTAAAGATACATTGGATACCGACTTAGATATAAGTTCATTTTCTTATTTAGGTTCTTCTCATCCTGTGTATATTAGAGTGGATTCTACTTCGCGTGAGTGCAGATTTTATTTTTATGATATCAATTTACCTGATTCTGCCACTAATCCACAAGGAAGCCAAGGATATGTCAAATTTAGTGTTAATCAAAAACCTAATTTAGCACCTGGCACTGAAATCAAAAATAATTGCTCAATATATTTTGATACAAATCCTCCCATTGTAACGAATACAGTAACCAGTATCATTCAATACCCCACTTCGGTGGCGCAATCATTAGCTCATACTATCCAAATCACTCCAAATCCAGCGAAGGATAAATTATTCGTTCAAACCTCATTTGATGTATTTGATGTACAAATATTGGATGTAACAGGAAAATTGTTGTTAACTTCTAGCTCTACCAAAGAAATCAATATACAACAACTTCCTAAAGGACTATACTTTGTAAAAGTAAGTCATAATGATATTCAAAAAACATTCAAATTAGTGAAAGAATAATCAAAATTCTTTTCAAGGATTAAAAAGGAATGGCATATTGCTGTTCCTTTTATTATTTTGGAGAGAAAGATACGTTAGATTTGTGATTAAATTATTGATAGAGCATAATATTAAGAACGTTTCTGATGAAGTTTTGTAAAAATTGCTTATTGTTAGGATAGTTTAAACTGAATATCTACCAAAATTGGTATTTCAAATGTAAAATGATTATTTTTGCGGAAATTGAAATTACAAAAGGTATGGAATATAGAGAGGAAAAAGACACTATGGGTGTTGTAAAAGTGCCTATTGATGCGTATTACGGGGCACAAACTCAACGTTCTATTGAAAATTTTAAAATTGCTCAAGATATCAATAAAATGCCAAAAGAGATTATTCGGGCGTTTGCATATCTCAAAAAAAGTGCTGCATATACAAACTATGAGTTAGGCGTATTGTCACAAGAGAAAGCAGAGTTGATAGGAAAAGTTTGCGATGAGATTCTTGAAGGGAACTTAGATGAATATTTTCCGCTGGTAGTATGGCAAACTGGTTCTGGGACACAAACCAATATGAATATAAACGAAGTAATTGCTTATCGTGGTCACGTATTGAAAGGAGGAAAATTAACTGATAAAGAAAAGTTTTTACATCCTAATGATGATGTCAATAAATCGCAATCTTCTAATGATACTTTTCCAACAGCGATGCATATTGCGGCATATAAAATTTTAGTTGAAAAAACTATACCTGGTATTACAGCTCTCAAAGATACATTAAAAACCAAATCGGAAGCATTTAAGCATATAGTAAAAATTGGTAGGACTCATTTCATGGATGCAACCCCTTTAACGTTGGGGCAAGAGTTTAGTGGTTATGTAGCTCAGTTGGAGCATGGTATTAAAGCTATACAAAGAAGTTTGGAGCATTTATCGGAGTTAGCATTAGGAGGAACAGCGGTGGGTACGGGAATCAATACGCCAAAGGGGTATGCCGAGTTAGTAGCCCAAAAAATTGCTGAATTTACGGGTTTACCATTTAAAACCGCAGAAAATAAATTTGAAGCTTTAGCTGCACATGATGCAATCGTAGAAGCCCATGGCGCCCTCAAAACCGTGGCTGTTTCTCTTATGAAAATTGCTAATGACATTAGAATGTTAAGTTCAGGACCTAGATGCGGAATCGGCGAAATTTTTATTCCTGATAATGAACCAGGTTCCTCTATTATGCCTGGAAAAGTAAATCCTACTCAATGTGAAGCCCTTACTATGATTGCCGCACAAGTCCTTGGGAATGATGTTGCTATAAACATCGGTGGCTCTAATGGTCATTTTGAACTCAACGTATTCAAACCTATGATGATTTACAACTTCCTGCATTCCGCAAGGCTCATCGCTGACGGTTGTAACAGTTTTAATGAAAAATGCGCAGTCGGTATAGAACCTATCCACGAAAATATTCAAAAACATTTAAATAACTCTTTGATGTTAGTAACCGCACTAAATACTAAAATAGGTTACTACAAAGCCGCAGAAATTGCTCAAACCGCTCATAAAAAAGGGCTAACCCTCAAAGAAACTGCTATTCAACTCGGCTATTTAACCGCAGAAGAATTTGATGAGTATGTTAGACCCGAAAAAATGGTCGGCGATATTCAATAATAATTTGACTTTTTATAATTTTTAGGGATAAAGAATAATTCTACCCCTAATTGTTTTATACCAATTAAAGTGAAACCTTTTCATTTTATTTCGCTCGATAATCCTTTTCAGCCGAATTATGGTGGTACTTGGGATATTCATTACAGATTAAAGTACTTTAATAATCAAAATCTTATACATAAGGTCTATTTTTTTCATAAAGAGAGCGTTTCATTTACTAATGATAACTCTATACCATTAGCACGAAATATGAATTGGCTACAATGGTTATCAGCGATTCCTTTTACTGTCATATCTCGAAATTCGAATGTTCTGTTGCGCGAACTCCTATACGATAATAACCCTATCTGGTTCGAGGGTATTCATACAACTTTTTTTTTACCTAAAATCAAAAAATTACAACCCCAAAGAAAAACTTTTATTCGTATTCATAACCATGAAGCCCAGTATTACCATGAACTAGGACTTTTTTCTCCCTCTATTCTCAAAAAAATTTATTTCTATACTGAAACTACCAAATTAAAAATATGGGAAAAAAAAGTATGGGCTTTAGCGGATAAGTTGTTTTCTATTTCAAGTGAAGAAGCTCAATATATGCAGGCTTATAATAAACATAGTTACTTCTTACCAAGTTTTATTCCGGATATGCCTATAAGACCATTTAAAATGTCATGTGAACCTTTCAGACTGATTTTTCATGGTAATTTTGAAATAATTACCAACCAAAAATCTGCTTTGTGGCTTTTCCATTTTGTTCGGAAATACCCTTTTTTTAGGTTAGCGTTTTATGGTAATCAAGCAAAAATGTTTTCAAAATATCCTATTGAAATTCTGGACAACCAAAAACCATTAGAAATACAATTGTCTCGAAATGATATCTTTGTTTTACCTATTTTTCAAAAATCGGGAGTAAAAATTAAATTTTTGGATAGTTTAAGAACAGGTTTGCCCGTATTAGCCACTCCTGATGCCATTCGAGGTTCGGGTCTGAACAATTTTATTTGCTTCCATAACTTTGATGAGCTATGCGTATTACTTCAAAATCTTAAAACTTATCTACCAGCTCTAAATTTGCAATATAGCAATTTTTTAGAAGTATACAATAATCAAAAAAATTTTGAGTTTCTTTTAAAACAATTAAATGAATAGCTTGAGTACGATTACACAACGGAAGCTATGTATAACTACTATTAGAAAGAATATTTCTTTATCCTAAGTTTAATGTTGCTTGATAGGCTGATGCGTTCATTAGATCGGAAGTATCATTATCTAAAACTTTAATTTTAACAATCCAACCTTCTCCGTAGGGATCTTGATTGACTTTTTCGGGCTGGTCATTGATGATAGGATTAACTTCTAAAATTTCGCCTTTTACGGGTAAAAATAAGTCGGATACCGTCTTAACGGCTTCCACAGTTCCGAAGACAGCGTGTTTTTCTACTACCTTTCCGAGAGTATTAATATCTACGAATACGATATCCCCCAGTTCTTTTTGAGCAAAATCAGTAATACCTACATAAGCAATATCACCTTCTATTCTAATCCATTCGTGATCAGAGGTGTACAATAAATTATCGGGAAAATTCATTTTTATTTTTTTATTTAGGCGACAAAAATAGCAATTTTTTGATTTCAAGTATTTTTCAATGATTCAATTTCATTTAAAATTTGGATTTGAATTTGGATAGATTCAGCATGAATGAGTTCGTAAATTTTTTTTACTAGGTCAGGATTGAGGTGTAATTTTTGGGCTTCGGAGAGGCGTTCTTTCAAGATGGTATCCCATCTTCTTAATTGGAGGACGGTAAGTTCGTTATATTTTTTCATCCATCCAATTTCATGAATGATTTTCATTCTTTCGGCAAGCAGTTCTAACAAAATTGAGTCCAATTCATCTATTCTTTTACGTTTAGTTTGGAATTGTTGTTCAACTTGGTCATCAATAGTCAATTTTCTGATAATCAACTGATTAACCAACTGACTAAGTTCAAGTGGTGTAATTTGTTGTTTTGCATCTGATAGAGCTTGTTTAGGATTACAGTGACACTCAATTATAATACCGTTCATTTCTAAGTCTAATGCTTTTTGAGCAACTGAAGCTAATAATGAGGTTTTCCCTGAAATATGAGACGGGTCACAAATCATTTCTAAATCAGGGAACAAGCGTTTAAGTTCAATAGGAATAGACCACATAGGGTCATTGCGAAATTCATGTTTATTCGTCGAAGAAAAGCCACGATGAATCGCAACAATTTTACGTATTCCTGCATTATAGATGCGTTCAATAGCACCAATCCATAAATCTAAATCAGGGTTAATAGGGTTTTTAATAAAGATAGGAATATTTAGTCCTTTCAAGGCATCCGCAATTTCTTGAACAGAGAAAGGATTTACAGTGGTTCTTGCACCTATCCATAACCAATCAACACCATATTTTAATGCTAATTCTACGTGTTTTGCATTAGCTACTTCCGTAGTTATGGGAATATGAAATTGATTTTTTACTTGTTGTAACCAATGAAGCCCAATTTCACCTACACCTTCAAATGAGTTAGGACGCGTACGTGGCTTCCATATACCTGCTCTAAATCCCTGAATATTAACATTTTCCAATAATTGCTTTGCAGTGGTGAATACTTGTTCTTCACTCTCCGCTGAGCAAGGACCCGCAATAATAAACGGTCTCGTCTCACCTATCGTTTTCTCAAAAAACATAACTAAATTGTTCGCAATATAACAAAGATTTCTGAATATTCATTTTAAAAAAATACCTGATATTGTAGATTTGATACTTATTATAATATTTAAACTAATTCTTTTTCAATAACATATGATTTCATAAAGTTTTAAGTTACATACTATTTTAGTAATCAATTTCCTTAAAAAAACTTTTGGCAACAAACTTTTCTCTATCTTTGCAATATGCTTATCGCTAATCCCATTTACGATGCCGTCTTTAAGTACTTGATGCAAGACAAAAAAAGTGCTAAAATCTTGCTTCAAGCCATCCTTGAACTACCTATCCTTGATTTAGAACTTTC
>CALLNY010000098.1 GCA_938005475.1 uncultured Bacteroidia bacterium
TCCTGGAAGATTTGAATCGCCAAGGAATGACCATAATGACTGTTACCCATGATTCTCGTGTCGCTGCCAAAGCAAGGAAAGTACTCTATATCGTGGATGGGCAAATTGCCGCCTGTAAGGAATTCTCGGTAGGTGCAGACCTGGAAAGGGAACTGGATGAATGGTTAAAAGGATTTCAGTCAAATGCATAATATAATTATTCCTAAGAAATATTATAGGCAAGTATATGGTTGAAGTTACAAGGATCTTAGAAAAGATCCTTGTATTTTTTTTTGATCAAAAACCACAAAAAAAATAGTCCAGAGGACTAATATAATAAAAAATAAACAATGTGGGTAATTAGTGAATTGTTTTCATGCTAATTCTATTATAAATGACAAAACATGTCAATATTTTTACTCTAAATAATGTAAAATGTCGAATGAATTATAATTCATATCTAATATTGATAATAATGATAGAAAGTATATCGTTAAAAGAATCTTCTAATATTCTAAAATTTTTGAAAGGAAGCAAAAAATGTAGTATAATCCCATCTTTGACAGTTGTGACATAGAAAAAGTCTAGAGAGCCGCATAAATACGGCATTTCTAGACTTTTATATTGCTTAAAAAAGTGAGTAATGTTTTTTATTTTTTAGTGTCTTTTAAAATTTTTTTCATCATACTCGATGTAACAATCTGATAATCAGTACGAAATCCAAACACTTCATGTAATGCATCGGTAAAATCAGTTCTTGTATATAAGGGCTCATAACCTTCCCCCTTAATCTCTTTAAAGCTCATTTCTCTTAATTGACTAATAATTTCATGACAGGTGAATTCCTCCTTGAGCCGCTTTTCAAGCAGCCTATAAATAATTAACGATACAAAGCATGTGATAAAATGCGCTTCAATTCTGTCATCTTTTTTCAAGAATACAGGTCTTGCCTTGAATTCACTTTTCATAATCCTAAAACATTCCTCAATCTCCCATCTCCTGTGATTTACCTTGATAATTTCAGATACATCATCCTCAAGGTTTGTACAAACACCATAAAAGCCGTCAAAAGCTTCTTCTTTCTGGATGAGGTCTTGGTCGATGCTGTATATGACATTATCTGCAATTTCGCCCTCAGGAGTACAGCTTGTTTTGTTAATAAACCTTTTGTAATCGTTAGCATTGCATTTTTTGATTTTTGTAGGATTGTTTTCTATTACCTTTTGAGCTCGTTCTATTTGGGAATTGCGGATTTTACGCTGATAATCTCTGTATTTAATGGAGTAGGTTACAATAAGCCGTTGTTCGAAGTCGTTTTCTTTAATCCAACGCTCCTTGTAAAATACTTTTGATATGATTTTTGCTTTTTCTTCGGGAGTAGCTTTCTCAAGCATTTCATAAAGCTTAGAAATGTCATAGGTTTTATCACTACCTGAAAGTTTCCAGCCATCAGTAGCAAGAGCCCATTTTTTTAGGTGCGCTTTTAATTTTTTTATTGACTGTGTTGTAATAAATGCCCGGCCATCTTTGTCGTTAAACTTTCTATTATCTTCTGAAGCCAGACCTGCATCAGTGCAGACGATGAACTTTGAAAGCTCAAAATCAGAAATAATTTTCTTTTCCAATGGCTTTAACGTAAGCTGTTCATTCATATTCCCTCTGTTGATGCTGAAAGCAAGTGGAATACCGTCTCCGTCCATAAAAAGGCCCATTTGAACTATTGGATTGGGCTTGTGGTCTTTTGACGGCCCATATTGTTTATCGCCATTTTCCTGTTCAATTTCGAAAAAGTAATTGGTGCAATCATAGTAAAGAACACCGGTATTTCTTTTTAAAACCTTTAGACTGTTTTCATATAAGGATGATTGGATAAAATCTGACTCCTTTGCGAGAACTTCAAGAGCTCTGTATATTTGATGCAAATCAAAATCAGGCTGCTCTATAAATTTTTTAGAAAGCTCGTATGTAGCAAGTTTTGAGGAAGGAAAGATCACTCTACTGTAGATTAGTCTGGAAAGTATTGAATCTAAGTCAAAATCAAATTTATATTTTTGTGAAATTTCCTTGCATATCTTATCCAATTTGAGTTCATGATATATTTTTTTTAGGAAAAGATAACCGCCATTAAACAAACGCTGTTCACCTTTATTAATAAGTTTTGAGGGAGAATACTTAACGAGTACTTCTCGTTTTTCTTCTTTTTCTTTTTTGTTAAGTTCTTCAATATATTTCTTTGCCCATTCTATGGGGTCTTGGCCGTTTAATTTCTTTTCTAATTCATTAATAGTTCCTAATTTCTCAACAATTTTCGATGTTCTTGTTCCATTAGCATAAAATGACTTTGCTACATAAAGTGACGTGGAATTTTTGGATTTGGATATAGTAAGCTTCATACAAACACCTCCATACCCCTATATTATAACATATTGCTACATATTCCGCAATAATAAAATGTAAAATTTGACAAAAAAATAAGCTTGTTTCAAAGCTTTCAGCGATTTTTTCTTTATGCAACTGTCAAAGACCCGAGCAGGAAACGATTATCACGGAGATTAGCTTAGGATATCTATTTGACCCATCTAAGATCAGTTTGACCAACTGGGAAAATATCAAGTCGGGTACAGCATTGCCTGCTTGGAGGATGACATTAGAGAATGGAGAAACGATTTTCATTGATGCTTATGAGAACTATTAGAAAGAGGAGATAGAGCAAAAGTACCAATTTATGGCCTTTTTGCTCTTTTTTTATGAAAATGAAAAGATTTCCAATGAATAGATACTTACCAAACGACATCAATGATGATATAATCCTGTCTTTGACAGTTTGAAAGCAAAAAAAGCTTGAAAACCATTGGTATTATTGGGATTCAGGCTTTTTCTGTTTTTCGAAAGTTTGCGTAATGTTTTTTACTTTTTAGTGTTTTTAAAGATTTTTTTCATCTCAGAACTCTTTGTGATTTGATAGTCGGTTCTGAACCCAAAAGCTTGG
>CALLNY010000099.1 GCA_938005475.1 uncultured Bacteroidia bacterium
AGCCTGTGTTATCTTCGTAGGCAGAAAAAAATAGTTTTCCATTACATATCACAAAATTATTTGGAAAACTACCATTTACTCCCGGATTTATATCTTTAACTATTACAGTGCCTGCGGTAGTCCCATCAGTTTTCCATAATTCTGTTCCTTCATTATTCGAAGTAGCGTTAAAATACAGTTCATTGTTAAAAATGAAAAATTGAGAGGGATAAGAACCCGAGTTGGGAATAGTATCAATATCTTTGAGTAAATAAGTACCCGCAGTAGTGCCATCGCTGACCCATAATTCATAACCATGAGTACCGTCATCTACGGTAAAAAATAACTTATTCTGAAATACAATTTGGTCAACATACCCAGAATTACACCCAGAACTTCCCGGATTAATATCCTTAACAAGCATTGTACTTTGAGTAAGAGAATCGTAAGCCCATAATTCATTTCCGTAATTTTGGGTGTTTGCCCAAAAAATTACTTTGTTGTTCAAATAAACCATTAAGAACGGATTGGACTCCCCATTCGGTTCTACATCAAATTCTTGGAAATTTTGCGAAAATCCATTCAATGAAAGAAGCAAGCAAAAAATGAAAAAATGATTTTTCTTCATAATAAGAATTGGTTATATGATTTTTTATTTATTGCAAAGATAAAAAACTTTTTTATTGCTATAACACATTAAAAAATTTTTTTATAATGAAACTTTTAACCTCAAATATCGTAAAAATGAGAAAAAACTATGAAATCAAATGGCAAAATATGTCAAACAAAAAATTTATCAATTTTGTAAAACTAAACATTTCTATAAAAGCGCTTTTGAAAGAGCGATTCATGACGAATTACTTGAATGGGTTTTAAGGTTTTACCAAGACCAAAACAAGAAAAAAGTGGTTGCGGTATTTCCAAAAAGTTTTCTTGAAAAACATAATCTAGAAAATAAAGGGCATTTAGTAATTATCATTAAATTTAACAAATTACTTATAACTACGTATTGGTGTGAAGATGTTTCAAAATTAAAAACCCGAAAAGAACATGTCGTAAAATTTCCTGAAAACAAAAAAATAAATCAATATACAACACTATGAAAACACATAAGATTATGAAAACAAAACTTTCTCAAACGATTAATTTTCATTTGACAAAAGCTTGTAACTTTCATTGTAGTTTTTGTTTTACAATGTTTGATGATATAGAAAAAGGATTAAATAAAAGTCAACATTTAACTATTATTAAGATGATAGCGGAAAGTGAATATTTTGATAAAATCAACTTTACAGGTAGAGAACCAACACTTATAAAGTATCTACCCGAGTTAATTGAGTATGCGCAAAAATTAGGACTAAAAACGGGGATGATTACCAATAGTTGGCTGTTAACCTCTGATTATTTAATGCAACTTATTCCCTACTTGAATACGCTGATAATCAGTATTGATAGCTTCTTTCATGAAACCAATCTTATTATTGGAAGGGAATGTAGACAACAAACTTTATCTTTTGAACACTACCTTCGTATTGCCAATTTCTGCCATGAACATGGTATAACCTTAAAAATCAATACTGTTGCTAATAATTTTAATCAAAAAGAAGTTCTTACAGATTACATAAATCAATTAAGTCCTAAACGTTGGAAGATTCAAAGAGTGACTAAAATTGAAGGACAAAACGCTAAAACCTTTTCTGAATTTGAAATTTCTGATGATGTGTTTTACGAATTTGTTCAAAGAAACCGACAGTCATTGAAAAAAGAAATCAAATTTTCTGTTTATGATTACGATAAAGTAAAAAATGCCTACCTTCTAATGGACCCGCTCGGTAGATTGTACACAGACTGCTTAGGAACCCAC
Source organism: uncultured Bacteroidia bacterium (assembly GCA_938005475.1). Classification (GTDB taxonomy): domain Bacteria; phylum Bacteroidota; class Bacteroidia; order J057; family CALLMJ01; genus CALLMJ01. The sequence continues at coordinate 1,844 of CALLNY010000099.1, forward strand.
GTTTATACTTCAAGTGTATTAGAAATCGGATTAAATAAGGCTTATGAACTACTTAAAGGATTTGTTAACAATCTTTCATGGTAAGTATGAATAGAGAGTAAAATTTCTTAAAGTACGTTTTCATGAACTAAAAATTACATATCGCCATCAAAATATACTTATTATACGAATAGACCAGGGGGTGTATCCTTTTAAGAAATCGTAATTACCGTAAACTCTATAAAAAAATCCCACACCTAAAAATCGTAAGGTACTAATTTGTTTAGCAATTTTTTCAGGGAATAAATTAAAAATAGCAAGACCTGCTTCGGCATAACCATTATTTAAAAAGTAGGTTTCATATTCAGGAGGAAGGATATTTATATTTGTTTTAGCGTAATAACCTTGCCCAATCAATACCAAATCTGGCGAATATTTTTTAGAAGGGAAATTGGGATTATTTAGAGCATGTTTGAGTTCTAAATAAAATTGTTGTTTAGCTGTAAAGATATAAAAGGGTAGTGTATTAAAAGTATGATTATCAGAGACAAAAGCAGGTTTTCCCATAGTTCTCAAAACCATAGTTCTACTTAAATGATGGTTATCAAAAATTTGAGAAGCAGTAAGCCATAAATGTAATATACCTACTTTGTGGAAGTTCATTTTATGTTGGTATCCTAGTAACCAAGTTTGATACTGATTTTGCGCGTCTAAGAAAGGGATAGCTTTTCTATACTCTGCCCAAAATAGGGGTCCTTTATTTTCCTGAATGAACAATTTTCCGTTGTAGCGAGTCAATTTTTCTAAGGGAGCATAACGCAATCGGAGAGCGGCTTCTGCAAAATTGGTTTTATCATTTGAGAAAGAGGGTTGGGATTGTTCATAAATTGCTTTACCTTCTAAATTTAAGTTATTAACAATAGGGAAAAAAATGCTTGCAGAATAATGTTGATAGTATTCCCAATTTTTAATATAGAAATCACGGATATTCCAACTGAAAGTATTGTGTTGGTAAAGCCATTGAGCGTTTTTTAGTTCATATCGTAAAGCGGAACCTAGTTCTCTGATACTGAACTCGTAGTTTAGATGTAACCGAAATTCTTTATTTTTGAGAGGATAAATTTGGGTATATCCACCATATTTCCATCTTTTATCACCAAAACCAAAGCCTAACCAGCCTCCCAACGTAAAAGACTTGCTAATTTTTTCATTGGTTTGTAACCCTATACCTAAATGTGATTTTTCTATCCAATTATAATTAAAAAGCCGTTTTAAATCCACATCCCAATATTTTGTACCAATAAATCCTTGCTGTAACTTGTTAATTTGGCGTACGACCGAAACTAATTTAGCTTTACTTCCGAGACTATCAATTTTAATATAAGTATTTTGCTCTTTGTTGGTGAGGGGTTGTAGGCGATGCTCTTCTAAAACTTTATCTGTTAATTGTGCAGCGCTTTCGTCTACTTCTAATTCTATATTAGAAAAGTCTTTATTTCTGAATTCCGTATTCAGGTTTATATCCTTTAAAAAAGATTCTACATTGAGTATCAAGCGGCTCGATTGGGATTGTGTGGAATCTGTTTTATTTTGAGCAGAACTGATATAAATATTCATCAGAATATTCGTATTTAACTGGTAAGGGAACCAAAAAGTATCATTGACTTGCTCATAAAGTTGTTGAATTTTGATATCTTTTACAAAAGTAAAATCTTCAGGGATATCCATATTAGCGATGATAGAAATCAATTGATAATACTTGGTATGAAATTTTAAATTTCCTTTGAATCCTAATTTATTTTTTCGGGGATAAAATTCAATAGTGATAATGGAGTCTTGCCCCACGAATAGGGTATCTTTGATTTCATATTCATAATGATTAAGTGCTGTACTCGCAATAGGTGATAAATTTTCTACTCCTAAAACCTTAATCCAATTATCATAAAAAGATAAATCTTGTAAATTAGTAGGTGAGAAAGGAATAACCATTCCTGGTAAACCACTCATTTTGGAGGCTTTCACTATCTCATTACTCTTGTTAGGCTTTTTATATTTTCGTTCGGTTACCGTTTCCCATAGAAAAAAATCTGATTGAGAAAAAAAGTTCTGATACTCTTTTTGAATTCTTTCTTGATTTTCAGGGTAACTTTTCATTTTATTATAAGAAGTATAAGAAAATTGCTCTAAATTCATGGGATTATTCCTTTTTGCATTTTGTTGAATTAATCGTATATAGCGGTAAGCTGGATTATCCTTTGAAGTTATGGTAATACCTTTGATTTCTATTGGTTTTTCCACTAAAAGAATTTGCTGTAAAGATTGTAGTTCTACTGCTTTAATTGTTTGTGTTTCATAACCTATATAGGAAATTTTTATTAGGTCTTGGGGTTCTGCATCTATCTTAAAAGAACCGTTCAAGTCCGATAATACAGCAATATTTTTACTGATATTTTGAATACTTCCAAAGGGTAGTGGTTCGAAGGTTTTGGAGTCTAGAAGCTTTCCTTGAATGATTTGGGCATGAAGGCTTGTAACAATAATTTGAAGTAAGAGGAACAGGAATATTTTTTTCATAAAACAAAGATAAAGCAAAATTTTAAATTAAGATAACTTTTTAGGGTGAAAATAATCTATGAGCCCATGCGGCGGCTTCCATAAGCCATGCTATGCCTAAGTGGATTGCTATGCCTCCCCAGATACTATCTGTTTTGTAAGATAGTACTCCTAGAATAATTGCCCCAAAAAATGAGCCTATCGTCTCTCCAACAGGTTTCTCAAAATGAATAAAAACATAAACTGTTGCCATAGCAAAAATAACACTACTTCCCACATGCCGTAGTAAAGCAAAAATAATAAACCCCCTAAAAAATAGTTCAATAAAGATGAAATCTATACCATAACACAACTCAAAAATCGCTACTGTCAGCCAGTTGTTCCAGCCTAAATATTCTTCTGCTTCGCTATATTCAGGTAAGTACCTTGGGTATTGTTTCAGGAAGTCCTCTGTAAAAGATGCTCCAATCACCAACGGAATCATTACTATGAACATCCAAAAATATAATGATAAATTTTGTTTTTGTTGGGGAAATAAGCCATAAAAACTTGGGCTATTTTGTGTATCATTAAGTTTCCAGTAACCATAAATAATTGGCATAATTAAAATAGGCTTCATCGTATTATTTAGGCACTTCAAAAGAAAATATTGTACTTCATCACGCACATTTTCATAAATCCAAAAACGATAAAAGAAATCAAAGTTTACATAAATGGTAAAAATAACCAGTAAAACGCAACTGATTTTCCAAAAAGATTTTTGGGATAAGATTTTTTTTTCGGGGTAATAAAGATGGTAAATCAGGAAAGTAGAGAACCATGCAAATCCGTAAAACAAAAAATAAAATAAGAAATGCCATCCTTGGTGTACTTCAGGGTTATGGATATAGTTACTTTCAAAATGAAAGTAGTAATTGATAAAAATACATAAAGCGTTCCATAGAAATAGGGATAAAAGAAAGTTGTTTTTAGGGTGTTCTTGGTAAAAATCTTGGAGAAAGTGAATAATTTTGATCATTTTTTATTTTTCTTTTTTTTGATGATGGAAATTCTAATCTTAAACCAACCTTTGTTGGGGTCTTTAAGTTTTTGTTTGTAATATTTTCTTTGGAGGAAGGTTCCCCCTAAACGGAACTCTACCATTGGTAAAAAATGATTTAAGATTTGTTTATTGGGAGCGGGTTGTATTGGGAATCGCGATAAAGTTTCTTTGGCGTACATAGCCCCTAAACCAAATTCTGCGTAAACAGTTCGTAAATAATTCAGAGGTACTCTTGTACAGAAAGTAAGCATATAGAGTTTGAGGTCTGTACGGGGTTTATTCAGGCTTCGGTTTCGTAAATCAGAAAGCAAATAATCATCTAAAAAATAGAAATTTGCGTAGATAGGTCTATCATTACGAATTTTTCCGTTGTAATTAAATAGTTTTTGGGATAAACCTACTCCCCAATAAAAAGGACCTGGCGCTAAACGCAAGGTGGTATTATGTTTATGAAAATCTAAACTCGGGAAACCAAAGGTATGTAGCCCACCTGCACCAATGGATGCTCCTATTTTAAGGCGCTTAGGTTCTAATATTTGGGAATAACCATTAACAATAAAAATCGTTATAAAAAAAAATAGAATAATTTTTCTCAAATCCTAATTGGGGCAAATATAAAAAGAAAATTGGTAAGATTAGAAAAAATTCAATAGGTTAATAGTAATCAAAGTTTTATATTGCGTTCTCCAAAGATGGCTGTTCCGATACGCACCATTGTACTACCTACCTGTATGGCTTCTTCATAATCCCCAGACATTCCGATACTTAATTCTTGCATTTGAATTTGTTCGTTTTCTTTCTTTTTACAAGATTCAAAAAATTCTTTTAAATGTTTAAATTGATTTAGTATAACACTTTTATTATCAGTATTTTCTGCTATTGCCATAAGCCCTTGTATTTTTATGTTAGGGTACTTTGTAATATTTTCAAGTAATTGAAGAGCTTCATTAAAAGAGCAACCATTTTTTTGAGGTTCATCAGAGATATTGATTTGAATGAGAATCGGGATTAAGCGATGGTGTTTTAGAGCTTGTTTTTGAATTTCCGTTAGTAATTTTTCAGAATCTACGGAATGAATTAGATGCACAAAAGAAGCAATGTATTTTACTTTATTAGTTTGGAGATTACCAATTAAGTGCCAACGGATATCATGAGGTAACAGTGGTACTTTTTGAATAAGTTCTTGGACACGATTTTCGCCGAAGTCTCTTTGCCCTGCATGATATGCTTCTAAGATAGCTTCAATAGGTTGATTTTTACTTACAGCAATAATTTGGGGAGGCTTAACTTGATATTTTTGAGATATTTGAAGGATTTTGTTTTGGAGGTTTTGTAGATTTTGTTTTACCATGAAGAGATGAGGTTAGATAATTCCTTTGGAGGAGAGCCATCGTTCTGCATCTAATGCCGCCATACAACCGCTTCCAGCCGCTGTAACTGCTTGTCTATAGATATGGTCTTGGGCGTCTCCTGCGGCAAATACACCTTCTACGTTCGTATAGCTACTTTTGCCTTTAGTAATAATGTAGCCATTTTCGTCCATATCTAACTGTCCTTTAAAAATTTGTGTATTAGGTTGATGACCAATTGCGACAAAAAAACCTTCTATCGGTAACTCAAAAATTTCATTTGTTTTATTATTTTTAAATCTTGCTCCAGTTACTACCTTTTCTCCGAGAATCTCTAACGTTTCTGTGTTCCAGTAGATGGTGATATTGGGAGTTTTTTGGATACGTTCTTGCATGATTTTAGAGGCTCGCATCACGTCTCTTCTTACGATAAGATTTACTTGCTTGCATAATTTCGATAAATATAATGCTTCTTCTGCGGCAGTATCTCCTCCTCCAACCACTGCAACCGTTTTCCCTTTATAAAAGAAACCATCACAAACTGCACAAGCACTCACCCCAAAACCATTTAAACGTTGCTCTGATTCTAATCCTAACCACTTTGCGGAAGCCCCTGTCGCAACAATGACTGCATCGGCAGTTATTTCTTTACCGTCATCCGTCCATAGTTTTTTAGGATTTTGAGAAAAATCTACTTTGTTAATCAAAGTGTAACGGATATCCGTACCGAAACGCTCTGCTTGTTTCCTAAAATCTTCCATCATTTGAGGTCCTAAAATACCATTAGGGTAACCTGGATAATTTTCTACCTCCGAAGTAATAGTTAGTTGGCCACCCACTTGTAATCCAGTGAACAAAACAGGTTTTAGATTGGCACGAGAAGCATATAAGGCTGCCGTATATCCCGCGGGGCCTGAACCAATAATTACACAATGAATATGTTCTGCCATTTTATTAATAAAACGCAAAATTACATATTAAATATAACAAAAAAAAGCTGTATTGCTACAATGGGAATTTTCCTATATTCTCGAGGTCGTATTTCATCATAATTTCTACAAGTTGTGAGAAAGTAGTTTTAGGCTTCCAATTTAATAATTTTTGGGCTTTAGAAGCGTCTCCGACTAATATATCTACTTCTGAGGGTCTAAAATAGCGTGGGTCAATTTCAACGATAACACGATTAGTTTTTTTATCAATTCCTTTTTCTTGTAAACCTTGCCCTTCCCAAACGATATCATAGCCAACATATTGAGCGGCAAGTTGAACAAATTCTCTGACGGAGTGGGTTTCTCCGGTAGCAATTACGAAGTCTTCGGGGTTATCTAATTGTAGCATTTTCCACATAGCTTCCACGTATTCAGGGGCATAGCCCCAGTCTCTTTTTGCGTTAAGATTTCCTAGTTTAAGCGTTTGTTTTTTTCCATGATAAATTTCAGATAAACCGACGGTGATTTTACGTGTAACAAATGTTTTTCCTCTTCTTTCTGATTCATGATTGAATAGAATTCCATTACAAGCAAATAGATTATAAGCTTCTCTAAAATTTTTGACAATCCAAAAACCATAGATTTTAGCCACGCCATAAGGACTTCGGGGGTAAAAGGGAGTTTCTTCATTTTGGGGGATAGCCTGTACTTTTCCATATAATTCGGAGGTAGAGGCTTGATAAAATTTAGCTTCTTTACAATGATTTTGCATAGCATCTAAAATACGGAGAGTTCCCATAGCATCTACTTGTGCAGTATATTCAGGGACCTCAAAGGAAACTTGAACATGGCTTTGTGCGGCTAAATTATAGATTTCATCAGGTTTGATGCTGGATAATAGTTTATTTAGGTTTGAACTATCTGTAACATCCCCATGATGTAGTTTTAGATGTGGATGAGAAAAGATATGGTCAATTCTTTGTGTATTAAAATTGGAAGCCCTTCGGATTAAACCATGAACCTCGTAGCCTTTTTCTAATAATAATTCTGCTAAATAAGAACCATCTTGCCCTGTTATGCCCGTTATAAAAGCTTTTTTCATATCACAAAAATACAAAGAAACCAGTAATAATTTATTTTAAGATTAAAGCTAGTGCTTCGTTAGCAATTCGTAACCCTTCTAAAATCCCTCTACCACCCACTCCATTTAGATAGATGATATTATTTTGTTTTAAGCAGAACGCTCTACCTGTGTAAGAGTAAGGCTTTACTCCTTGCAATGATTTTAAAATATGGAAATCAATTTTGAAATTATCATGAAACAAATCTAATGACTCATGATTGGGACCAATCCAATATTCTAATGGATTAGCCGTAGGAATAATAAAAAACTGTTTCCAATAAATGGTAGAAACAATTGGTTTAGGAGTGGATATTTTAAAAATTTGCCCTTCTTTTGGATAGATAGGAAGCTTAGGGTTATCTTTTAAGGATTCTATGCCACCAGCATGAATGAAAATAGGAATTTGTTTATCTGGAATAATACTATAACAAGTTCTTTGATAGTTAGAGAATTTTAGGAATTTATGATTAAGAATATCCCAAACTTTTTTTACTTGAAGATAGCCAGATTTAGGGAAGAAGATGTAGTTTTCTTGAATTTGAATAAATTCGGGGAAGCGTACAGAGAGTGCATACCAATCGTTCCATAGTCCATGTTCATCAGAATAATATTTTAATCCCACAGGGTGGAAATATTCTTTGATGTTCCATGAATCTAAGAACTGTAAGAAGTTTATAAAACTATTATAACCAAATTTTTTCCACGAAGCAGTTTTAAAATTAAAAGGGTGTACAATTCCTGCGGAAGCCCAAGAATGAGGGACTTCATAAGGATTAACGGATTGAATTACTTTAAAACCATTTTTTAAAAGAAGACACACCATAAAGGTGGCTGTCATTCCATTTCCTATAACACCTACTATCAAGACTTTATAATTAAATGATAATTTTTCTTACCTTTTTGAACTAAAATAAATTTATTCATTATCCAGTCAACATCAGCAAACTGGAAATCTGGATTAATTTTATTTTTATTAACTTTAAGAGCGCCAGCTTGTAACGCTTTACGAGCCTCCGATTTAGAGGGGTAAATTTGTAATTCCGCTAGAACTTGTACTGCATCTTTAGGCACATTGAAATAGTTTTCTGGGACATTCACAAAAGGAACGCCTTCAAAAATTTCTTGAAGTTCGTTCCAATCAAAATTTAAGAAACTTTCTTTATGAGCATTACCAAATAAAAGTTCAGAAGCTTCTACAGCTTTTTGCAAATCCTGTTTAGAATGAACAAGAGTGGTTACATATTCCGCTAATTTTTTTTGCCCATAGCGTAGATGTGGTTGGCTACTATGAACTTGGAGAATATCTTCAATCTCATGTTGTGAAAGAAAAGTAAAAATTTTGAGTAATCTTTCTACGTCATTATCAGCGGTATTGAACCAAAACTGATAAAATTTGTAGGGAGAAGTTTTTTTAGGGTCAAGCCATATGTTACCGGATTCGGACTTACCAAATTTAGAGCCATCTGCTTTTGTTAAGAGAGGCGCTGTGATAGCTTCGGCTTCGCTGTTTGCTATTTTTCTGATAAGCTCAATACCAATTGTAATATTGCCCCATTGGTCGGCACCGCCCATTTGAATTTTGCAGTTATAGTGTTGATATAGATATAAGAAATCGTAAGCCTGCAAAAGTTGATAAGAGAACTCGGTAAAAGAAATCCCTGTTTCTAATCTTTTCTGTACGGATTCTTTGGCAATCATGTAGTTAATAGAAATATGCTTACCAATAGTACGCAGGAAATCTAAAAGATTAAAATCTTTAAACCAATCATAATTATTAAGAATTTTAGCCGGATTAGAGATATTAGGGGAGAAATCCAAGAATTTTTCTAGTTGCGCTTGGATACACTGTTGATTATGAATTAAAGTATCTTTATCCAGGAGATTTCTTTCTTTAGATTTTCCGGAAGGGTCTCCTATCATACCTGTTGCACCACCAACCAAAGCAATAGGCTTATGCCCAAATTTTTGAAATAAAGCAAGAAGCATAATTTGCATTAAATTCCCTACATGCAAAGAATCAGAGGTGGGGTCAAAACCAATGTAAACGGTTTGGCTACCTTGTTCTAATAAATTTTTTATGTTAGGAGTATGATTTTGCACAAATCCACGCCAGATAAGTTCATCCAAGAGATTCATGTTCAAATAAAATTTTAAATTTTTTTTGTAATAACAAAATAACGTTGTATATTTGTTGCAAAGTTGGTGAAAGGAACGCTTATAAAGCAACTTTTTAAAAAAAAAATTTTAGAAAAAGATTTTTGAATATGAAAATTTGCTTTATTTGCAGTTGGATAAATCAACAATAATTAGAAAAATTAAGTACTTGATAATTAAAAAAATAGAATTTATGGAATATATTTTTAAATCGGCTTTAAAAAATAACTTAAACATGAATAAGATAGGTAAACAGCTTTTTGCCTTGATGTTGCCATTCATTCTTATTTCATTCTATGGAAATGCTCAAACAGGACCCGGTAAGAATGCTTATAAGCAGGGTGAAGCATATCGTAAAAACAAGCAATATCTTGAGGCAGTTCAAAAATTTGATGAGGCTATTAAGTTAGAGCCTTCTAATGCACGTTATTACTATAAAAAAGGATATTGCCAGATTAGACAAAATCCTCCGGCAGTAGATGGTGCTATAGAATCTTTCAACCAAGCTATTAGCAACAAAAAAGATTACTCTGAAGCCTACGCAGCATTAGGAAAAATCTATTATAACGATAAACTGGGTAAGAAAGATATTAGTAGAGCAATACAAAATTTCAATTCTGCCTTCCAATACGAGCAAGATAACAGTAAAAAAGTTAACTACAAACTTATGGTAGTTAAAATTTTAATGAAAGAAGGTAGATATACTGAGGCAAGGGGTGAATTACAACAAGCTAAAAGTTTAACGCCTGATGATCCTAACATACTATTATATGAAGGTCAAATTGCTGGTGGTCTTAACAATTGGTCAGAAGCATTGAGCGTATTCAATAGAGCAGTTGAAAGAGTAAAAGGGTTACCTGCAACAGAAACCGATAAATACTATTTTGCACTTGGTGAAGCTCAATGGAGAACAGGGGACACTAAATCCGCAGAGGAAACTTGGAAACAAGTTCAATCTCCCAATTATCAGAACAAAATTAAAAAAGTTAAAAACAGCAATAATCCCGCTGGGCCTTTCCGTATTGCTATGGGCTACTTTAAAGTAGACGAAATGGATGAAGCTATGACCTATCTAAAAAAATCTCTTGAACTTTCTCAGAACTATGCTCCAGCACACCAATTGATGGGTATGATATATTATAAAAAAGGACAAAATAGTTTAGCTATTCAAAGTTTAATGAAAGCTGTTGAAAATCAAACTGATGAGAATAAAAAAGCTAAACTCTACAACACTATGGTAAAAATTCAAATGAATTCAGGAGATTATAGTGGTGCATTGGCTACTGCAAATAAAATCTTAGAAAAAACGAATAATAATACTATCCGTTTCTTGAAAGCAAAAGCGGAATATAAATTAGGGCAGTATCCACAAGCCATATCTACTTTAGAGGCTTTACTACCGAATGAAGCAGACCCCAACAAAAAAGCTCCTTACAATTTCGTTATTGGTCTGGCGGCAAAAAAATCAGGAAATATGGATAAAGCCGCAAAAGCATTCAAAGATGCCCAATTTGGTTCCTTTAAAGCCGCGGCTAAAAAAGAGTTAGAAAATATCTCTAAAAAATAAAATTCAATCAAAAGATAAAAAAGTAAGGCTATCTCGTAATAGCCTTATTTTTTTTATTGGTATTTTAAATAATTTCTATTATTTTTGCAAAAAAAATCTTTATGAGAAAAAAAATCTTATTTCTTTCAGTTTATTTTCTTTATTGTTACAGCGCTTATGCACAAGAAAAACGTGTTACATTAGACCCTCTTTATGCTCCATTTTATCATGGTGTGGCATCAGGGGACCCATTAACGGATAGAGTAATCATATGGACTCGTGTTACTCCAGATTCTAATTTTACGGGAAATATTACCGTAAATTGGAAGATGGCAACGGATACCTTGTTATCCAATGTGGTGCAACAAGGGAGTTTTGTGACCAATGAGGACAAGGATTTTACAGTAAAGGTGGATGTTACAGGCTTACAACCCAATACATGGTATTATTATGAGTTTGAAACGAACGGGCGTAAATCCTTGATTGGGCGCACTAGAACTGCACCATCCGGCTCGGTTGATTCTTTGCGGTTTGCTATTGTATCTTGTTCAAGTTGGCAACATGGCTATTTTAATGTGTATGGATGTATAGAATCAAGAAATGATATTGACGCAGTCATACACTTGGGAGATTATATTTATGAATATGATTCCGCTTCTTTTTCAAATGGTACAAGAATACACGAACCTACCCATGAAATACTTACTCTTGCAGATTACAGAATCCGCCATTCGCAATATAAATTAGACCCTCAGTTGCGAAAATTGCATCAACAGTTCCCTTTTATTACGGTATGGGATGACCATGAAACGGCTAATGACTCTTATAGAGATGGTGCCCAAAACCATACGCCAAGCACTGAAGGAGATTGGTTCATTAGAAAAAATAATGGAGTTAGAGCCTACAAAGAGTGGATGCCTATTCGTGAACCTGACCCTAACGATACCATTCGAATCTGGAGACAGTTCACCTGGGGGAACCTAATGAATCTTATGATGATAGATACTCGTTTGTATGATAGAGATGTACAAGTTGCAATCAATGCCCCAAATTTAAACGACACTACTCGTAAAATGATAGGTCAAATTCAGTTGGCTTGGCTTGAAAATCAATTAGCCAATAGTAACCAAAAATGGAATGTCATCGGGCAACAAGTTATGTTTGCTCCGTTAAAAGCTCTAGGGCAACCTATCAATATGGACCAATGGGATGGTTATCCCGCAGAAAGAAAAAGAATAATGGACTTTATCATGAATAATAATATTCCTAATCCCGTTATTTTAACAGGCGATATTCATACTTCGTGGGCTAATGATATACCCTATCAAAATTATAATGGGACAACCGGTGCAGGCTCTATGGGAGTTGAATACGTAACTTCTTCTGTAACCTCACCAGGAGCTGATTTTATATCTTCACTAACAGGACTAGGAGTACCTCTAATAAAATCACAAAACCCTCACATGAAATTTGTGGATATTACTAAAAGAGGATTTGTACTTTTAGACCTAAACCATCAAAGAATTCAAGGGGATTATTATTTTGTGGATAGAGTAGATCAAATCAGTAATCAAGTTACCTTTGCAGAAGGTTGGTATTGTGAGGATGGTACTAGAAGATTGCAAAAAGCGAATTCTGCATCGGTAAGACAAGGAACATTGCCCATTAAAGCCCCTGCATTACCTAATAATCCTGTAAATAAAAATAAATCCACTAACTTTTTGGGAATTTCCTCTTATCCAAATCCTTATCAAAATACTTTTACCTTACAATTTTATACACATAAACCTGCTTTGATAAATGTAAAAATATTAGATTTACAAGGTAAAGTGGTAAAAACTTATCCTGCGTTCCAATCTATTGCGGGCCTAAATCATTACAATATCGAAACTCCCAATGTGAGTTCAGGTACTTATATCCTCTTAATGGAATCACAAGGAGAAATTTTCCAAAAAACGATTATTAAAAATTAATCAGAAATTACTTTTTGCAATACAAAATACTGCTTTTAATTAAGCAGTATTTTTTTTAGTATAGTTTAAAACAACTATAAAAAGACTTTTTCAACATCTATGCTATCCTTAAAGCCTATACAATCATAACTTTCTTGTATCCATTCATTACCGTATCGCATACCTATATCATGTAAATGACTGATAAAGTCCCAAGAGGCATTGAGTTTTGAGGATATGCTGTAATCCTTTAAGGCTTCATCTGCACTAATTGCGTGAAAACGAATTTTTCTACAACCTTCTAATGTGACGCCTCTATCAAGGAGTTTATTAATAAAATGAATCATTTTCATTTCAGCCATGAGGCTGGAATTAAAAGAAATTTCATTGATACGGTCTTCAATATCTTTGGCAGTTTTAGGGATTTCTTTGATTTTGATAGGGTTAATTTTAAGAATGAGAATATCATCTACATCTGTATTTTTGATTAAGGGAAATATCGGTGGATTACCCATATAGCCACCATCCCAGTAAGCATTGTAATCAATTTCTACAGCTTGAAATATAAACGGTAAACATGCAGAAGCCATACAAGCATCAGCGGACAATTCCTCGCCCATAAAAACTTTGGGTTTACAAGTTAATACATTCGTTGCACACAGGAACAACTTGGTTTTTGTGGCTTTTTTTAATACTTCAAAGTCAATAACCTCTTCTATTACTTCTTTTAAAGGATTGTAATTCAATGGGTTTAATTGATATGGAGAAAAAATATGCGTCATTATACTAAAAAGATTATACCCCGGCGATAAGTCCATATCTCCTTTATTTATCATCATATCTAACAAAGAAGGTTTGAGTATGGAATATTTAGATTTTTGAGAGATTTTTCTCCAAAAAGTACTTAAAACTTCTTTTGCTTTTTCTGGACCGCCTAAATTTAAGCCATAAGCCAATGCGGAAGCATTCATTGCGCCGGCACTCGTTCCTACTACTCCAGCAATCTCTAAATCCGGTAAGTCTAATAATTTTTCTAATATTCCCCAAGTAAATGCACCATGAGCTCCTCCACCCTGTATAGCGATACCTATTCTTTTCTTTTTCATGGTATTATTTTAAACCGCAATTAAATACTTTTTTTCTTTTCTATCAAATGTATTTTATTTATGCAAAGCTTTTCTTGAAATCTAAAAAAATAATTTCTATTTATCTGATATTCAAAAAATATCATATTTTTGTAATTGTTAAAAGGTTAAATGATTGCATTATTTAATTTGATTAAGTCGCTATCCAAAGAAGAAAAAAGGCTATATACTACCTATGGCAGTCCAACTCGTTTCAAAAATATCTATCAAAATTATTTAAAAGCAGAAGCATTTTCTAAAGCTTTAGATGCCGAGATTTATTCAAACTTTTATTCTGATACTACGAAAGCCTACTACTCTATGCAAAAAAAAGAACTTTACGAAGATATTCTAGCAGTTCTACTAGAACATTCAAACCCTCAAAATCCTTTTTACAATTACTACAAAGCTATCGCTAAAATAGGAATTCTACTAGAAAGAAATTTACCAGATGATGCAAAAGAATATGCCCAAACTTTAAAATTAAACCCTGAAAAATTTTCTAGCGCCCACATCAATTTATACAACGAACTTCTTTTTTCTGCGTTTGAAGCTTCTCAGAACGCTTCTTTTCTTGATTTTATTCAATTTCTTGAGTCTACGCCTAGTTCATGGGATTATCAAAGAACAATATTATTGAAAATAAAATTACTTAATATCAATTTAGATGGTTTAGATATTGAAAAAATTCAGAACTTTGCATCGCAAGTTTATCAAGAAATAAAAAATATCCCTGAACCTAATTATTCATTAAAAATGGCTAGTATTCAAGCATTAAACCTTAAACAAGATTTTTTAAGTGCTCATAAAGAGCTCACTAACATTTATATGAGCCATTACAAAGATATTTTAGACCAAAAAGAAGCATTAGATTGTTTGACTATGCTCATGAATTCTTGCTTAAAAAATGGTGATTTTCTATTGCTTAATTCCATCATTTATAAAACACAATCTAAAATAAATACCATCCCGGAAAACCTTAAATTAAATTTCTTGTTACCTTACTACGAAAATACTTCATTATTTCATTTTTATGAAAATGACCTTCCAGCCGCTTTAAAAGAAATCCAGTTCGTTATTGATAATTCTCCTGTAACAGAACTTATAGAAAAAGCCATTTGTTACAAAATGGCTATGCTAGTCGCTGGTGATTTACAATACCAACTCACTAACGAATTAAATGAATATGCTACCAAGTATCCCTTTATTATCCAAAATCCTTATATCATCATTTGCGATATCCTCGCCTCTATCAATAACCAAATAAATAAAAATGAACTTATTACTAAAATAGAAAATTTAATCCAAATAGCAAAGAAAAACAATCAAAAAAATATATTAACGATTGCAAAAATGCTATCAGAATTTATCTATAAAAGGAAATTCACTATCGAAGAAAATATCAGAGTTTTTCCACCTGAATGGGAGCCCATTTTAGCAGTAAATCTATGGATAAAAGCAAAAATAGAAAGAATCTTCTACTACAACTTAATTACAGAAGAATGGCTTAAAAGAAGAAAAGTTTTTTAATATGAATCATATCAAAATACAGATTATCAGTCAATTACCTGAAAAAATTGAAAATAGTTTAATCGCGGTTGGGGTTACCTCAGATAATATTGAAATGCTTAAAAATCAAATAAGCATTTTTCCCAATCATCCGGAGCTAATCACAAAAGAAAAATCCCTTTCCATTCAACCTAATGAAAATTATGCATGGATTTTTCAAGGGTACCATCTATTTAATGACCTAGAACCCGAAAAATTTAGAGGACATATCCATCAATGGGTTAACCAACTAAATAAAAATAGCTTTCAAAATTTATACATTTTATTTCCAGGTATTGAACAACATCCTAAAAGTCAATTACTTATTCGTGCTATGGGCGAAGTTCCTATCCTTTCAAACTACCAATACCTCAAACTCAAAACTCAAAAAGAGATTAATTCCTTACAAAATGTATTCGTAATTACAGAGAACCCCCATCATTTACGAGAACTTCAAATAGCCCAAAATGTAGCGAATGCTACTTGCTTGGCAAGAGATTTCGTAAATGACCCCCCTAATCTTTTAGATGCTGTAATCCTATCTCAGAAAGCCGTAGAACTCGGAAAACAATTCGGTTTTAGAGTAGAAGTTTTTGAAAAAACGAGAATAGAAAACTTAAAAATGGGAGGTCTACTCAATGTGAATCGTGGTTCCAAAGTACCTCCAACTTTCACCATTTTAGAATGGAAACCGCAACACTCTAAAAACGATAAACCAATTGTTTTAGTAGGCAAAGGAGTTACTTTTGATACAGGAGGATTGAGTTTGAAACCTTTTGATGCTATGTCTACGATGAAATGTGATATGTCAGGAGCGGCGGCTGTGTTAGCTACATTTTGTGCTATTGCAACCAATCATTTGCCTTATCATGTCATTGGATTAATCCCTGCTACCGACAACCGCCCCGGTGAAGATGCTTACACCCCTAATGACGTCATTACTATGTATGATGGTACTACCGTAGAAGTCCTAAATACCGATGCCGAAGGTAGATTGATTTTAGCCGATGCATTAGCTTTTGCTAATCAGTATGAGCCGGAGCTTATTATAGATCTAGCTACCTTGACTGGTGCCGCAGTGGTAGCAGTAGGTGATTCTACCATTGCTATGATGTCCACAGCTAATCCCGACGTAACTCACCAAATCATACAAGCAGGCTTTGATGTTCATGAACGTATGGTTCAATTCCCTCTTTGGGATGAATATAAAGAGTTGATTAAGTCCGATATCGCTGATATCAAAAATATCGGACCAAGAAATGCAGGAGCCATTACAGCCGCTAAATTCTTACAACATTTCGTAAAATATCCCTGGATACATTTAGATATCGCAGGACCCGCTTTCTTGAGTAATCCCGATTCTTACAGAGGCAAAAATGGTACAGGTGTAGGCGTAAGATTATTGTATAAGTTTTTAGAAACTTATGAGCACTGGAGCCAACCCAAAGATTAAAGTCGGTATTACTATGGGAGATGTCAATGGCATCGGTCCCGAACTCATACTCAAAACCTTCGAAGAACCTGCTATTACAAATTTATTTACGCCTGTAATTTTTGGATCTGGTAAAGCACTATACTTCTACAAGCAACAATTAGGTTATTCAAAATTTAACTATAAAGGGATACAAGACGCCTCCCAAGTTCAAGAAAGCCGCGTTTATTTTGTAGAATGTTCTCACAAATTAGATAAAGTTAAAATAGGAACTCCAACCGAAGAAAGTGGTTTAGCCGCCTATCTCGCTCTCAAAAAAGCTACCCACCAACTGCTTGAAGAAAAAATTGATGTCCTTGTTACCCTTCCTATACACAAAAAAAATATCCAAAATCCTGAATTTCAATTCCCAGGTCATACTGAATACTTTGCAAGTCTATTCCAACAACAACAGTACCTTATGTTTATGGTTCATGAGGATTTGCCTTTAAGAGTAGCTGTCGTTACGGGGCATATCCCTATTACGAAGGTCTCTTCATCTTTATCTATTGAAAAAATTTACGAAAAAATTCAAATCATGGATTTGTCTTTAAAAATTGATTTCAGTATAGAAAGACCCAAAATAGCAGTTTTAGGCTTAAATCCACATGCTGGAGACGAAGGTCTTCTTGGAAATGAAGAACAACAAATTATTCAGCCCGCTATCCAAAAAGCAATAGATAACCAAATTATCGCTATAGGACCTTACTCTGCCGACGGCTTCTTTGCTAAAGGTATGTGGAAAAAATTTGATGCCGTACTTGCTATGTATCATGACCAAGGACTTATACCCTTTAAAACTCTATCCCAAGGAGACGGTGTAAACTTTACTACAGGTCTTCCTATCATCCGAACTTCCCCTGACCATGGACCCGCCTTTGATATCGCCGGAAAAAATATCGCAGACCCCACCAGCTTTAAAAACGCTATCTATCTTGCAATTGATGTCTTCAGAAGAAGAACCGAAAATATCAACCTAATTCAAAATAAACTTCAAACAGTCGTACCTAATGAAACTCAACTAGATGACGAAAAAATTGCTTTAGAATAAATTTATGGATATCTTACGTTTCATACAAAATAAATCGGAAGAAATCTTTCATAAAGTAGTGGAATATAGAAGGCATTTACATCAAAATCCTGAATTAGCTTTTGAGGAACATCAAACATCCGAATTCATTCAAAAAAAATTAGCTGAATTAGGTATCCCATTTCAAAAAGGCTTAGCTAAAACAGGTGTTGTAGCGTTGATTGAAGGAAAATCTCCCGGTAAAACTATTGCCTTACGTGCGGATATGGACGCTCTACCTATCTGCGAAGCCAATACTTTTGATTTTAAATCTAAAAATAAAGGGAAAATGCATGCTTGCGGGCATGACGCCCATACTGCTTCTTTACTCGGAACAGCCGAAATCCTGAACGAAATTAAAGAACACTTTCACGGAACAATCAAACTTATTTTTCAACCCTCAGAAGAAAAAATACCCGGTGGTGCTTCAGTTATGATTCAAGAAGGTGTACTACAAAATCCCCAAGTAACGCAAATCTTCGGACAACATGTCTCTCCAAATATCCCCACCGGAAAAATTGGTATTCGTTCAGGAATGTATATGGCTTCTGCTGATGAAATCTATTTAACCATTCACGGAAAAGGAGGGCACGGCGCTCAACCCCATACTACAATTGACCCCATGGCCATTACCGCTCAATTGATTACTACGCTTCAACAAGTTGTTAGTAGAAAAGCAGACCCCCGTATTCCTTCCGTCCTTACTTTTGGTAAATGTATCGCTAACGGCTCAACTAATATTATCCCCGAAAATGTTTACTTGGAAGGTACTTTTAGAACTTTCAACGAAAAATGGCGAAACGAAGCCCACCATTGGATATCCCAAATTACACATCAGTTATGCCAAGCCTTTGGTGCAAAAGCCGAACTTCATATTGTTAGCGGCTATCCCGTATTGTATAATGATGAAGCCCTAACCCAAGCTACCAAAAAATTCATTATAGATTATGTCGGTGAGAACCATGTTATTGATTTAGATTTATGGACCGCCGCTGAAGACTTCGCCTATTATACCCACCAAATACCCGGTTGTTTCTACCGTCTCGGAACAGGTAATGAATCTAAAAATACTTGTCACGGCTTACATACCCCACAATTCAACATAGATGAAGATGCACTCAAAATCTCTACAGGTTTAATGGCTTGGATCGCTTTTAATCATCTGAAAATAAATTGATTTTCTATAAATAGCACAAAATGTAACCTATCAATCCATGCCATTAAGCGCTCATCATGAAGAAATTTTTGCTTACTATGGAGATGCTTATTGAGTATTTATCTCTTCGTTTATTTATAAATTATGCACGAGAATTATTTTTTACAACCAAAATAATGCGTATCTTTGCATTATAAATTTAAGTAAAACAACACGTAATGAGCAATAAAATCATTCAAAGTACAACCAACTACACTGCAGATAATATTCAAGTTTTAGAAGGGTTAGAAGCCGTACGTAAAAGACCCGCAATGTATATAGGCGATATTGGTGTACGTGGCTTACATCACCTAGTTTATGAAGTAGTTGACAACTCTATTGACGAAGCATTAGCAGGTTTTTGTAATAATATTCAGGTAACAATACAAAAAGATGGTTCTATAAAAGTTCGTGATAATGGTAGAGGTATACCCGTAGATATTCATCCTAAAGAAAATAAATCTGCATTAGAAGTGGTTATGACGGTACTCCATGCAGGTGGTAAATTCGATAAAAATACCTATAAAGTTTCAGGGGGGCTACACGGCGTGGGAGTTTCTTGTGTAAATGCTTTATCTCATACTTGTATCGTCAAAGTATATAGAGATGGAAAAATATGGACACAAACCTATCATAAAGGTATACCTGAAGAGCCTGTAAAAGCTATCGGAGAAACAGCAGAAAGAGGTACAGAAACTATTTTTTATCCTGACCCAGAAATTTTTCAAACTACCGAATTTCGTTTTGAAATCTTGTCTACTCGTTTACGAGAACTTGCCTACCTCAATAAAGGTGTAAAAATTACCCTTACCGATGAGCGAGATGAAATTGAGCCCGGAAAATATCTAACCAAGGTTTTTTATTCGGAGGGAGGACTTGTTGAATTTGTTAAATTTTTAGACCAAAACCGTGAACCACTCCACCAACAACCTATCTATATTGAAGGAATTGACGAAAACAATACCGTCCCAGTAGAAGTAGCTATCTTATATAACTCCTCTTACAATGAAAATATTCATTCCTATGTTAACAATATCAATACACACGAAGGCGGTACGCATGTAGTAGGTTTTAAGAAAGCTCTAACACGAACCTTAAAGCTTTATGCAGAAAAATCGGGATTATTGAGTAAATTAAAATTTGAAGTTACAGGTGATGACTTCAGGGAAGGATTAACTTGTGTTATTTCGGTAAAAGTGCCTGAACCCCAATTTGAAGGGCAAACTAAAACTAAACTAGGTAACTCCGAGGTGCAAGGAATTGTTGAAGCGATTGTTAACAAACAATTAGCCTATTATTTAGAAGAGAACCCTAATGTTGCCAAGAGGATAGTTCAAAAAGTGATTTTAGCGGCTGAAGCAAGAAATGCGGCAAAAAAAGCTCGTGAAATGGTAAGAAAAAAAGATGCTTCCGTTTCAGGGGGATTACCCGGTAAATTAGCAGACTGCGCTTCTAAAAATCCTGAATTATCTGAACTTTTCCTCGTAGAAGGGGACTCCGCAGGAGGCTCCGCTAAACAAGGCCGTGACAGAAGATTTCAAGCCATACTACCCTTACGTGGAAAAATTTTAAACGTAGAAAAATCTCATCCTTCCAAAGTCTATGATAATGAAGAAATTAAAAATATTGTACTCGCATTAGGAGTATCTAATATCGGTAACGCTGAAGAAGTAGATTTAGAAGGATTGCGTTACCACAAAGTAATTATTATGACTGATGCCGATGTAGACGGCTCCCATATTCGTACTTTACTACTGACCTTCTTTTATCGTTTCATGCAACCTCTTATTGAAAAAGGATATCTTTATATTGCTCAACCACCTCTCTATCTCGTCAAAAAAGCAAAAGAAGAAATTTACTGTTGGAACGAAGAAGACCGCAAAAATGCAGTCACTAAATTAGGAGGCGATGAATCTAAAATTACTATTCAACGCTACAAAGGGCTTGGAGAAATGAATCCCGAACAGTTATGGCATACCACTATGAACCCCGAAAATCGTACCCTACAAAAGGTAACCATTGAAAGTGCCGCAGAAGCAGATTATTTATTTTCTATGCTTATGGGAGACCAAGTAGCTCCAAGAAGAGAATTTATAGAACTTAATGCAAAATATGCACGATTAGATTTGTAAATTGTTACTCCTCTCATAAAAAAAAATACTATTTTTGCAAAAAATATAATCATAATGAATCTGTGGCATGAATTAACACCAGGGCAAAATGCACCTTCTATTGTGGATGCAATAATTGAAATTCCCAAACGCTCTCGTGTTAAATATGAAATTTGTAAAAAAACGGGATTACTAAAACTGGATAGAATTTTATATCCAAGTGCTCATTATCCTACAAATTATGGATTTATCCCTCAAACTTTTTGTGGGGACGGAGACCCCCTAGATATTCTTATTCTCTCTGATGACCCCTTCGAACCCCGTTGTATGGTTAGTGCTAAAGTAATTGGTGTCATAAATATGATTGACCAAGGAGATCCTGACGACAAAATTTTAGCCGTTGCTGAAAAAGATATTACACACGCTCACATCAATGATATCTCTGACTTGCCCCCTCATAGCCTTAAAGAAATCCAAAATTTCTTTGAAACTTATAAACTCCTAGAAAATAAAAAAGTAGAGATTAAAGGTATTTACAATAAACAAAAAGCACTCCAAGTAATTGAAGAAAGTATTAAACTTTATGACACTACTTTCAGAGTAAAAGGCTAAATCTGTTTGTTTCCAGCAATTTCAAATGTTTTTTTAAATTCAGAACAAAACACTACCAGAAAATAAAGTATTATAAAAATGTGTAGGAGATGGTCGTTATTGCGAACAAACTAAACTTTTCATAGGGTTAGATTATCTCAGTTGGAATGGAAAAGCATATTAAACTAAAATCACTCCCATTCAATAGTTGCGGGAGGTTTAGAAGAAATATCGTATACTACACGGTTTATACCTTTAACTTGGTTAATGATTTGGTTAGAAATACGGGCTAAGATATCGTAAGGGATAGGCACCCAGTCAGCGGTCATACCATCGGAGCTTGTAACGGCTCGTAATGCTACGACTTTCTCATAAGTCCTTTCATCTCCCATAACGCCGACGCTATGGGCATCTAATAAAACTGCTCCTGCCTGCCAAATTTTATCGTACCAGCCCGTCTGTTTTAGTATATCAATAAAAATGGAGTCCGCTTCTTGAAGTAATTTAACCTTTTCTTCAGTGATATCTCCTAAAATGCGAATAGCTAAACCTGGACCTGGAAAAGGATGTCTATTCAGAATATTTGTAGGTAAACCTAATGCTTTTCCAATTTTACGTACTTCATCTTTGAATAACATACGTAAAGGTTCTACTACTTTCAGATGCATCTTTTCTGGTAAGCCTCCAACATTATGATGGGATTTAATCGTTACTGAAGGTCCTTTTACACTTACACTTTCTATGACATCAGGGTAGATAGTTCCCTGCGCTAGCCATTTTACTTCCTGAATTTTATGGGCTTCAGCCTCAAATACTTCAATAAAAACCCTACCAATAATTTTTCTTTTTTGTTCAGGATCATGGATTCCCTTTAATTCATGGTAGAACCGGTGTTGTGCTTTTACACCGATAACATTTAAGCCTAACTGTTGATAAGAACTTAAAACTTCTTCAAATTCATTCTTACGAAGTAAACCATTATCAATAAAAATGCAATATAAATTTTTACCAATAGCTTTATTGAGTAGTAAAGCACTTACACTGGAATCCACTCCCCCAGATAAACCTAAAACTACCTTATCATTATTCAGTTGGTTTTGGAGTTGTTGTACAGTAGATTGAATAAAAGAAGTGGGAGTCCAAAGTGGTTGAATATGACATATTGCAAATAAAAAATTGCGAATAATCGTTTCTCCTTCCAACGAATGAGTTACTTCGGGATGGAATTGAATACCATAAATAGGTTCATTTTGTATTTGATAAGCCGCATTTTGAATATTATCCGTTGAACCAATACAAATCGCATTTGGCGGAAGTTGAATAATAGTGTCTCCATGAGACATCCACACTTGTGAATGACCAGAAAGATTTTTTAAAAGTAAGTTATCTTTTTGTATAGGAATCAAATTTGCACGCCCATACTCTCTTGTTTGAGATGCTTGAACTTCTCCTCCTAGATGTTTGGCTATCCATTGAGCACCATAACAAATCCCCAGAATTGGGCATCTACCTCTGAACTTTTCTAAATCAAAATGGGGTGCACTATCCTCATTCACCGAGCATGGACTGCCTGAAAGTATTATACCTTTTATATCCGGGGTCCAATCCGGAGCATGATAATAAGCATAAATCTCACAAAACACATTTTGCTCTCTCACTCTACGAGCGATCAGTTGCGTGTACTGTGAACCAAAATCTAATATAACAATCTTTTCCAAAATTAAAATTCGAACAAAATTATAAATAAACCTCTTATCTAAAATCAAATTTTCTAAAACAAAATTATCGTTATCTTTGCACTAATAATTATGGGACTTTTCTTCTCCAAAAAAGACTCAAAATCCATTATCAACCTTATCAAAGAGGGAGATGTAAAAGTTATTTCTCAAATTTATCAGGATTATTACCCTGAAGTTTACCAATTTATTAACGATGAAAAACAAGCCAAAGATTTATTGAAAAAAGCAATTTTAGTTTTGAGAAGTTTGGTTTTAAGTAATCGTGTAAAAGAAAATTTTGATATTCAAAAGTTTTTAGTTAATTGGTGTAGAAAACAATTTGAAGAGTACCAATCTAATAAAGATTTAGAAGAAAAAATTTACAACAGTTTGAAAAATAATGATGGTTGGGCTTTCTATTATATCAATATGACTTATCTCCCTTCTGTTGTTCAGTATGTAAAACTACATGGTGGTACCAAAGAAGATGCTGAAGACGTTGTCCAAGATGCTATTTTAGCGTTAATCAACAATGTAAATGAAGGAAAATATGAACTCCAAGAATCAACCAAAATTAAAACTTATTTTATTGGCATTTGTAAAAATATATGGAAAGAACATTTAAGAAAAAAAGCACGTTACGCCACTTTCTCCGATTTTGATTTTAAAATTGAAGAGTTTGAAGGTTATGACTTTTTATATGAACTCACTGAATGGGAATCACTTACCGAAAGACAAAAAATCGTTCTTGAAGTTTTTGATAGGGCAACAGATACCTGTAAAAAAGTATTAAGCTACTTCTATTTTAAAAATTATTCCCATGAAGAAATCGCTGAAAAAATGGGATTCTCTAACGCTGAATCCTCAAAAACTCAAAAAAATAAATGTTTAAAAAAATTAAAAATATCCGTTCTCAACAGATTAAACGAACTTAATTGATAATTATGCAACAGATTGACGATTTTGATTTAATAGATAAATATTTAAGAAATGAAATGACCCCCGAAGAAGCCAGTGCTTTTGAAAAAACACTTGCTTATAACCCAGAGCTTAAAAAGGAAGTCGAAATTCGTTATGATATTATAGTTGGAATTAGAGCTTCAGAGCAAAACCATATCCTTGAAGAACTCAATAAAATCGATAACCAAAAAAATTTAGATAACGAAATCATTTATGCTTCTAAAAAACAAACTAGTTCTAAAACAATTAAACTAACTAAAAATAAAATAAATCAAAACCTTTGGTTATGGATGATATTGCTCCTATTCATTATAGCGTTAATCTTTTTGTTTGCAATAAATTAGGATATTTATTAATATTTTTTTAATTAATCTTTCGGTTAATGAACTATAAAGACTTAGTACCATCACAAGACGCAACGCATTTCCTTTATAAAGGCAAGCCAATATTCGGAAAAATATTTAAACAAGTTTTTAAATTCCACGAGCCGGGGCTTGCTCCTGTATTAGACGACAGCGGCGCTTATCATATTGATGTTCTTGGAAATCCATTGTATAATGAACGTTACTTACGAACCTTCGGATTTTACTGTAAACGCGCCGCAGTAATTGATACACAAAACCTTTGGTTTCATATTAACGAAATTGGGCAACGTGTGTATAAACAATCCTTCACGTGGGTAGGTAATTACCAAGAAAATCTTTGTACTGTCAGAAATAAAAATAACCATTACTTCCATATTGATTTATATGGAAACCGTATTTATGAACAAAATTATTTATACGCTGGTGATTTTAAAGATGGTTACGCTTGTGTAAAAGACCTTAATGGTTGGAAACATATAAATACCAAAGGAAATGACCTAAATGGTATTTATTTTTTAGATTTAGGTGTTTTTCATAAAGGTTTTGCCACAGCAAAAGACCTTAATGGATGGCTCCATATAGATATGCAAGGAAGAGAACTTTATAAACAACGTTATTTAATGGTAGAACCTTTTTATAATGGCTTCGCCTTATGTACATATTTTGATGGCACCAAAATCATTATCAATGAAGAAGGAAAAGAAATACTAACAATACATTAAAAATGTCCATAAGTTCTTGCAATATAGAATACCACATTTATTGAACAATCCCCTTAAAACAAATAGACCGTGTCATACTTGTGAACAAAACTGTATGATAATCAGAAAAAATTCTTTTTTATTTAGCTTACAATAAACTTATTAACCTAAATAACTGTTAATAAATAGATATAATTATGCGATTAAATATCAATAGATTTGTAATTTTGAGTTTAATATTTAGTTGCCAGCAAGTTAATTTTCAAGCGAAAAATTTTCAGGATAAACAGCATAAAACCATTAAAATGAACATAGATTGGACACAATTTAAACCCAAAAAAGAAGGCGATTACAATGTTTTAAGTCCTGACGAAGAGTATGTAATCCTAAAAAAAGGGACCGAAAGACCTTTAACAGGGAAATACTACAAAAACAAAGCGCATGGAATTTATTTATGTAAACGCTGTGAAGCACCTTTGTATTTATCAAAAGATAAATTTGATTCAGGCTGTGGATGGCCGAGTTTTGATGATGAAATACCGAATGCTATTAAAAGAATTCCTGATTATTCGCATGGTATGGTACGAACGGAAATCGTTTGTGCCAATTGTGGCGCTCATCTAGGGCATGTTTTTGAAGGAGAAAATTTTACTCCTAAAAATGTAAGGCATTGTGTAAACTCTACCTCTTTGCTTTTTATTCCAGCGGAAGCTATCCAAAAACCTAAAGAATATGCTTACTTTGCGGGAGGCTGTTTCTGGGGAGTAGAATATTATTTCTCAAAACAAAAAGGCGTCATCGCTACTCGAGTAGGTTATACGGGTGGAAAAATTCAAAATCCTACTTATGAGCAAGTTTGTTCTAAAACTACGGGGCATGCCGAAGTATTAGAAGTAGTATTTAACCCCCAAGAAACGGATTTCAGAACTTTATGTAAATTATTCTTTGAAATCCATGATCCTACCCAACTGAATCGCCAAGGTCCTGATATTGGAGAACAATACCGCTCCGAAATTTTTTATGTTAACGAACAACAAAAAGCTATTGCGGAAGAACTTATCGATATTCTAAAACAAAAAGGATACAAAGTAGTAACCAAAGTAACCCCCTTTGAGAAATTTTGGAATGCAGAAGAGTATCACCAATTATACTACGAAAAAACAGGCAAAATCCCTTATTGCCATAAATACACTAAACGATTTGATTGATATTTGTAATCAAATCATTTTTGAGCAAACTCTAACTGGCTCATTTTAAATACTTCTTTTCTTTGTCTTTTAGGAAGTCTTAAATCTTTGATTATAGGTAATTTAGATTTTATTTTATTGAATATTTCCAAATGATTTTGGTAGTGGAGTTCTTTGTTATTCGGAAGCATATAAGAGAAAAACATCCAGGAAGGTAAACAATCAATAATATGGTCGGGGTTTCGCCAATTGTCAGTTAATTGCCCACCTGCGTCTAAACGAGATTTAGGCAGGGACATCCACATTTCTGGTGTCATCCTTTTGATTTGACGAGCCATTAGAGCTACTTGTGGTACTTGATTACAGTTAATAAATACACCATTTTGCTCTGTATGAGTAGCCGCAGGTAATAAATAAGTAAATTGTTCGTAACCTCTAACGTAGTTATAGCCATGAACAATAAAGATTTTATGAGAAGCATATTTAGAGAGGGATTCTGCGGTACGGTCATCTTCTAGGATATATATTACTTCAGCTTTTTGAACTTTTTCCGTTAGGTCTTCTAAAGAAATTGCTTTAAAACCTATTAACTCCGCTCCAGCCGTGTTAGGTGTTATATCATTCTTTTTCAAGAAGTTATCTCCAAAAGTGATGTCTTCATGTTTAACATAAAAAATATCATTACCTCCAAAAGCGTTAGCAAATTGTTTGAGGGCATATTGATTTTCTACGGAAGCAAAGGCAGAGCCAATAAATAAAATTTTTCCTTTATGTTGCGTGAGTAGGTTTTTTATTCCATTGAGGGCATCCTCAAAAGTAACGGGGGTATCACCTTTTGCTTTGGCTCCAGAGATACGATTTTCATTGAGCCACTGAATGTTTAATCTTCCTTCGTCACACATCCAATACTGATTGACAGCTGGGTTTTCTCTTGGAGTTAAACGCATGACTTGATTATCGCGTACCCATATGTCCACAGCGCAGTTATTTGCACAGGAGGTACAGATAGAAGGAGTGTAATTCATTTCCCAAACGCGTGCTTTAAAACGAAAAGCTTCGGAAGTTAAAGCGCCAACGGGGCAAATGTCTATTACATTCATAGAATAGGGGTCATCAAAAACTAAACCCGGTGCCGCCGCAGGAAAATTTTTATCTCCTCTTGAAATGATGGTTAACTGGTTAGATTTAGAAATTTCTTCCGTAAATCGGACGCACCGTGTACAGTTGATACATCTTTCCGCATCTAAAACAACACGGGGTCCTAAATGAATTCGTTTAGGTTTATGTACTTTTTCTAATTCAAAACGAGAACCTTCCGGTCCATATTTGTAAGTATTGATTTGAAGAGGACATTCACCGGCTTGGTCACAAATGGGGCAATCTAACGGGTGATTTATCAACATAAATTCTAAAACACCTTTTTGGGCTTTTTCTACTATTTTAGAAGTTTTATGGGTTTTTACGTGCATACCATCTGCTAATGGAGTATTACAAGCAGTAGAGGGCTTCCTTCCCCACATAATTTTGGGATTACCCTGCTCATCGAATTCAGGTTGTTTAGTCTCACGATTGATAACAGGCATTCCTGTTTCTACTAAACACATTCTACAATTTGTAGGAATAGACATAGCAGGATGATAACAAAAATAAGGAATTTCTATTCCATTATCTAACGCAAATTGAAGTAAATACGGATTTCCTTCAAACTCGTAACTTTTTCCATCTATAATGACTTTACCCATTTTTCTTTTTTTCTATTAAACCACAAAGTAAAGAAAAAAAATCAATAAAGTGCAAATTTTTTTGTTTGGAAGTGTTATTTATAAAACAGGAAAAGCGAGGTAATATTACTTCTCTTTTAAAAATTTTTAGGTTTGTAGAAAGTTTATTTTTTCAATTTTTCACTAAAAACCATTAAACAATTTGTTAATCAATTGTTCATAAGATTGATTGTTTTGTTTGATACATAAAAATTATTGTAATGTTAAGAACGATAATTCATGAAAATGGTTGTTTGTACAAATCAAATTTTTATTTAGGTTTGCAGTATGTATCAATGGTGGATAGTAGTACTGATTTATTTAATCAGTTGTGGCTCGGATAATGACCCCAATAATAAAGTAATTGTAAGATACAAAGATTCAGAACTTACAGTAGGAATTTTAAAAAGTATGTTACCTGAAAATTTGTCTACGGCGGATAGTGCCAGAATTGCAAGCCTCTTTATTGACCAATGGATAGCTGATCAAATCATCGTACAAGAAGCAAAATCTAAAATACCTGATATCGAAAAAAAAATTGAACCTATGGTTCAAAACTATAAAGATAAACTGATGATTATGGAACTCAAAAAAAAATATGTAAACGATTTAAATACTAATGATATACCTGAGGACACTTTAAGAGCATGGTATGAAAGAAAAAAATCTTCCTTCGTTGCAGGACAAAATTATTATAAATGTTATTATATTATGACCGACCGAGATGATACCCCTGAAATCAGAAAACGCTTAAAACCGGTCAAAGACAAAGATTTTACTATCGTTAAAAATTGGTGCGAAAAGAATAAAGTATATTTTCATTTAGAAGATGAATGGATAGACCACGCCACCTTTTTAAAGAAAATTCAAAGTAAAATTCCTAGCCAAAACCTATCTATTTTGCCTCCCAGCAATACCGTTTTTTTTGCTATCACCTATCAACCCAAACCCATATTTCATTTTTTTTTAATGATAGACGTTATTAAATCAGGGCAACCTTTACCTTTTGAAATGGTAAAAAATCAAGTAGCTAATTTAATCATTCATGAAAAAAGTAATAAAGGATTTGAGGAGTATGTTAATCAGATGCTATTAAAAGTAAAAGAAAACAAAGAAGTTCAATTTTTTGAATAAAACATGAAGGTTTTAGCACAGGGTCTTATCAAACGATATAAAAAGAGGACAGTAGTAAAAAATGTAACTTTAGAGCTTTCGCAAGGCGAAATTGTAGGATTATTGGGGCCGAATGGTGCCGGTAAAACTACCTCTTTTTACATGATTGTCGGTTTAATTAAGCCTGACGGTGGTAAAATTTTTTTAGATGACCGAGATATTACAGATTTACCTATGTATAAAAGAGCTCAACTGGGATTAGGATATTTAGCACAAGAAGCCTCTGTTTTTCGTAGATTATCTGTTGAAGATAACATTTTAGCTATCTTGGAAATGCGTACTAACCTCAACAAAAAAGAAAGAAAACAAAAAGTACAAGAACTTTTAGAAGAATTTAGCCTTACGCATGTGCGTAAAAATTTAGGCATTATGCTATCAGGAGGCGAACGAAGGCGTACCGAAATCGCACGTGCCCTGTCTGTTGACCCTAAATTCATTTTATTAGACGAGCCTTTTGCAGGCGTTGACCCTATTGCCGTGGAAGAAATACAATCTATCATCTTAAAACTCAAACAAAAAAATATTGGTGTCCTTATAACCGACCATAACGTCCAAGAGACACTCTCTATTACAGAACGCTCCTACTTACTTTTTGATGGACAAATCCTAAAATCAGGAACTCCCGAAGAACTTGCCGCAGACGAACAAGTACGGAGAGTATATCTCGGTGAAAAATTTCAACTTATCAAATAACTTTGGGTATGTTGCTCTCAATCCTCAACTATTTCGGTAAAAAATATTTCCAAAACCGCTATTTAAAACAGGTTTTGCCATGGCAAAATCAGCCTATTACAATCCAAAATCAAGTTTTTAACTATCTTGTCTCTAACGCTTTCAATACCCATTTTGGTAAAGACCATCTTTTCCCTAAAATTCAAACTATCAAAGACTTCCAAAAAAACGTTCCCGTTAGAACTTATGAAGCCTTTTATCCTTACATCGAAAGAATATTAAAAGGTGAAGAAAATGTTCTATGGAAAGGAAAGACCACTTGGTTTGCTAAATCCTCAGGTACCACCAACGCACAAAGTAAATTTATTCCCATTACCCCAGAATCTTTGAACGACTGTCATTTCAAGGCTGGCAAAGACATGCTTGCTACTTATTTTTATTATTATCCTGATAGTCAATTATATAAAGGTAAAGCTTTGAGTATTGGTGGTTCCCATCAAATCAATCCGCTGAATAAACATTCTCAATACGGAGATTTAAGTGCTGTACTCATACAAAATATGCCTTTTTTTTACGAGTTTTTTAGGACTCCCCCAAAAACTATCGCTCTCATGAGTGAATGGGAAACTAAAATAGAAGCTATGGCAAACTACACCATGAAACAAAATGTTACTTCTATCGCAGGTGTTCCTACCTGGACCGTTGTCCTTCTTCAAAAAATATTACAAAAAAACCGCAAAATCCATATTCAAGAAGTATGGAAGAACCTTGAAGTTTTTTTTCATGGTGCTGTAAGTTTTACACCTTACAAACAAACCTTTAATACTCTTGCCCCTAAATTACGCTACATGGAAATTTATAATGCTTCCGAAGGTTATTTTGCATTTCAAACTGAACCCACTGACCCCAGCATGCTTTTGTTACTTAATCATGGCGTCTTCTTTGAATTTATTCCCTTAAATCAAATCGAAAAAGAATTTCCCGATTCCATTCCCATAACTGATTTAGAAATTGGTAAGACTTATGCTCTGGTGATTTCTACGAACGGAGGATTATGGCGTTATGCTATCGGAGACACGATTACAATCACTCAAAAAAAACCCCTTAAAATTTTAATAGCAGGTAGAACAAAGCATTTTATCAATGCTTTTGGAGAAGAACTCATGGTTGGTAATACTGACCAAGCTATCGCTTACGCTTGCGAAAAAACACAATCTATTTTAGTAGAATATACCGCAGGACCTATTTATTTTCAAGATAGTCAAGCAGGAGGGCACGAGTGGATTATTGAATTTGAAAAAGCTCCTGATAATGTTTATTATTTTTTTGAGTTAGTAGATACGAAACTAAAAGAAATCAACTCCGATTATGCCGCTAAACGCTATCATGACATGGCTTTGCAATTTCCCAAATTTCATGTCGCACCCAAAGGTTTTTTTTATCAATGGCTCAAACAAAAAGGAAAACTTGGAGGACAACACAAAGTACCCCGCCTTAACAATGACCGAAAACTGATAGATGAACTACTCCAGTTACTTAAAACTTTATGAACTCAGGAACTAAAAAACTCATTGTCCGTTTAATAGTATCTTTTTTCTTTTTATGTTCCAGTCTTGTAATAGGAACTTGGGGGTTTATGTATTTTGCCAATTATGATATTTATGAAGCCTTTTATATGACCGTTATTACTATTTCTACTGTAGGCTATGGAGAAATCAAACCTTTAAATTTTGAAGCTAGAATCTTTGCTTCTTTTTTCATCATTTACAATATTTTTATTCTGGCTTACTCTTTGTCTACATTAGGCGCTTACATTTTTGAAGGAGAAATCAGAAATATATTCAGTTCGTATACGCATTCAAGAAAAATTAAAAGCATGAAAAATCATATTATCGTATGCGGTTTTGGTAGATATGGGCGTTCCGTATGCCAACAATTAATTCACAATAAAAATTCTTTCCTAGTTATAGAAAATTCCTCAGATAAAGTTAAAGAAGCAGAGAAATTAGGATATACTATTATTGAAGGGAACGCAATGGAAGATAAAATTTTAGTACAGGCGGGAATAAGAGCTGCTTCCAAATTGATTTGTTGTTTACCGCAAGGAGCAGATAATGTTTATATAACTTTAACAGCTCGAGAAATTAACCCACATATTATGATTATAGCAAGAGCAGAGCAAGAAACTGACGAAAAAAAACTATATATAGCAGGGGCTAACCATGTCATTAAACCTAATGCTGTAAGTGCTACTATTATCGCAAAGCTGGTGCAACATCCCGAAGTGGTCGGCTTTATGCAATTAATTATGGGCTTATCTGCAACCGAAACAACTTTAAATGCTGTCAATTTCCTTGACCTTAAAAGTGAATTTAAAAATAAATCTATTCAAGAATTAAATCTAAAACAAAAAACTGGGGTCAATGTGATTGGATTATATGATAAAATTCAAGAACAATATATTGTTAATCCTGAACCCAATACTATTATCCACGAAGACCTAACCTTAATCGTTTTAGGAAATCGCAAACAAATTGAACTTTTATATAAAATTTATTGTAGAACATTTTAAATTCTTATAAACATGAAAATATTATTAAATGGAAATTTATCAGAAATCCCCGAAAAACTAAGCTTATTAGAACTTTTAAAACAGTATGAAATTGATGAACGCACAGAAGGCGTTGCTGTAGCAGTTGATGAAAATTTAGTTTTAAAGTGTAATTGGGAGGCGTTTGTCCTTCAAGAAGGAAATAAAGTAGAAATTGTATGGGCAAGACAAGGGGGCTAATCTATATGACAAAAATGTGGAAATATATTCTAATGCTTCTCTCATGGAATAGTATTTACGGACAATTTGCTCCTCCTGTAGGACAGCCCGGTAGTACGGCTATACATAAAGACAGTAGCATTATTGTAGGGTGGGCAAAGACCTGCCAGATACAAAGGGGATATATAGACATAAAAAATCCCACTCAAGGGAGTGCTAGCGTAGGACAAGAAAGTTTTGCTCTAGGGATTGCCGATAATTCCGTAGTTAGCCTTGGCGATAGTGGTGTTGCCATTCTTACTTTTGATTACCCTATCTTCAATGGAGCAGGTCCCGATTTTGCTGTATTTGAAAATAGCTTTAACGGCACATTTTTAGAACTCGCTTTCGTAGAAGTCTCTTCGGATGGTACTCATTATGTACGCTTCCCCGCTATCTCCTTAACTGACACCGCTACCCAAGTTGGTACCTTCGGTTCTCTGGACGCCACCAAAATTCATAACCTCGCAGGAAAATACGCCGTTTACTATGGAACGCCCTTTGACCTAGAAGACTTAAAAGATAGTACACAAATAGACCTTCAAAATATTACGCACATCAAAATCATTGACGTTATAGGCTGTATGGACCCTAACTATCGAACTTACGACTCCCAAGGTCATCCTGTCAATGACCCATATCCCACCCCTTTTGCTAGCGCTGGTTTTGATTTAGATGCTATTGGTGTAATCCATTGGAACACCTCTACTTCAAAAGAAAAAAACACTCCCCCCCTACAAATTTATCCTACTTTTTGGGATAATTCAGTTCCCCGAAAATTACACGTTATTTCTCATGAAATTCCTTTAAATTTACAAATACTTACCCTTCAAGGTAATGTAGTCATTGAATTAAAACCTCATAATAACCATTCTATCATAGACTTAACTCCTCTTTCCTCAGGAATTTTTTTTGTAAATGTAAGGTTAGCAGAAGGTTATTACAGCCAAAAAATCTTTATTCAAGATTAAGTTTCCAATTAGAAAGTTCTATAAAATCTTGAATAGTAAGCTGTTCAGGCCTTAAATTTTTGAATTTCTCAGGCAAAATCGGAATAAGATTTTTTAAACTATTGCTTAACATTTTCCTACGTTGTTGGAAAGAAGTTTTAACAACTTGAAATAAGGTTTCTTTATGGAAGTTAGATATTTGTTTTTTTGATTGCAAGGTTATAACGGTAGAATCTACTTTGGGCTGAGGAAAAAAACGCCCGTTTTAACATGAAAAGCAATTTTACACTCATAAAATAAACCTAAAAAAACCGATAAAATACCATAAGCTTTTGAGCCTGGGAGGGCTGTAATTCGCTCCGCAACTTCTTTTTGTATCATTACCACTGCAAAATCAATTTTTTCGTGATTTTCAATAATATGAAAAAAAATCGGAGACGAAATATTGTAAGGTAAATTTCCGATAAAAAATATTTTTTTTCCGGAAAATTGTAAGATAAAATATCTTGGTGCAAAATGGTTAAATGATGATGATGGAAACGAGTTTGTAAATATTGAATAGATTCAGGGTCTAAATCTAGGGCAATGATAGGATTAGGTCTTTTTATTAGGTATTGAGTAAGTATTCCTTTGCCCGGACCCACCTCAACAATAAGAGCTTGTTCGTCATCAGTGGGTAAAAGTTGAACTATCTTTTGTGCAATAGCAGGTTGTATTAAAAAATGTTGACCAAGATGTTTTTTAGGTTTTAGCATAAAAATTTGTTAACAAAAATAATCAAAATTCTACACAAACAAATGAAAATTCTATTTTAATAAGAAAAATTCTCTAAACGAATTTATATCAAAAAAAAGTATTAAATCATACTACAAAATAATATTTTGATTATTGTTGAGAAAAAATCATAAGAAAATAAAAAAAATTTTTTAATTTGTGATTATGAATTTCATAATCTTTTATAGATTTGTAGCAATAATCATACAACTAAAAAACTAATATTATGAAAAGATTAACATGGGTAGTCCTTTTATTACTATCGGGGAGTTTGGCTTATGCTCAGCCTGATATTCGTAAGAAAGGAACTAAAGACAAAGCAAAAGAAGAAACTACAACTACCGAAAAAACCGTACAAATGGATTTGTTAAGAGGGAAAGTTGTAGATGATAAAAATGAGCCAGTAGCGGGAGCCACGGTAGCCGTGATAGATAAAATGTCTGGTGGGGTGATTACGGGGGCTTACACGGATGATAAAGGAGAATTTAATGTTGCAGTCGATTTATCCAAAGGGAAGTATGCTTTAAAAGTTACTTACGTGGGGTATCGTGCCGCTATGTTAGACATTGAAGGAGCAGGAAGAAGTTATGATTTTGTGCTTGTTTCTGATGTAGTGGGAATTGAAGAAGTGGTGATAACCGCTTTAAATATGCAAGAAAAGAAAGCGAGTTTAGGTTTTTCTGTTCAAGAATTGAAAGGAAGGGATTTAGTGCAATCGGGGGAGAATAATGTAGTACAAAGTTTAGCAGTAAAAGCGGCGGGTGTACAAATTATTCAATCGACTGGGGTTCCGGGGGCCTCTTCCAAAATTCTAATTCGTGGAAATGCGTCTATCACAGGTGAAAATCAACCACTCTTCATTATTGATGGTGTCCCTATGGATAACTCTACGAATACCTCCGGAAATCCTTTGGATGGTTCTAATAATCTTTTGAAATCTACGCCGCAGTCTAATCGTGCAATAGACCTTAATCCCGATGACATTGAAAGTATCACTATTTTGAAGGGTCCAGCCGCCTCAGCTTTATATGGCACTCGTGCAGGCTATGGAGCCATTGTCATTACGACTAAAAAAGGTGCTAAAAGCAATGGACTGAATATTGAAGTAAGTAATTCTACCGAGTTTAGTACTCCTAACCGTTTAGACCCTATCCAAAAAAAATACTCTCAAGGTGTGAATGGCAAATTTATACCACCAACCTCGATTGATGGTAACCCCAATATGCGTTTCTCTTACGGCGCTTCTTTTGATACCCTAGAAGGAAGAAGACTTGTTCCCGTTTTTGATAATTTCGGAAATATCGTTGACTCTACAAACGTTAGAGTTGTGGATAACCAAGAAAAATTCTTCCAAACCGGGGTAAGTAATACCACTACTTTCGCTTTAAGTGGCGGTAATGAAATTTCTTCTTATAGAATTTCTTCTTCTCATTTAGAACAAAGTGGTATTGTACCTAATTCCGCTTTTCATCGCTCTACCTTACGTTTTTCAGGACAAACCAATCTACTTAATAAAATTACTGCTTTTTCTACTATCAATTACACCAATTCAGGCGGTAGAAGAGTACAACATGGCTCTAACTTATCTGGGGTTATGCTAGCATTATTAAGAACTCCTGCGAATTTTGATAATTCCGAAGGTTATGAAGTCAATGGTATACCACGAAAATATGCCCGAAGTTATGATAATCCCTTCTGGTCTGTTTACAAAAATCCTTTTACGGATAACGTAAACCGTATCATCGGAAGTACTGCTTTCTCTATTGACTTAATAAACTGGTTAAATGTTACTTACCGAATAGGTTCGGATTTTTATACTGATAGAAGAAAGCAAGTTTATCACCCTTTATCTCGTGAATATTTCGGCGCTGGAGGAATGATTTACGAAGAGATGATTAACTTCCAAGAAATTTATAGTGATTT
>CALLNY010000100.1 GCA_938005475.1 uncultured Bacteroidia bacterium
TTTGTACAAGACCCCTCTTCACAAAATTGGTACGCCTTTACTATAAATCCCGATGGATTAGTACGATTAGATTTTGGTAACTCATTAGAAAATACTCCTACCTATAATGTACTTGGTACTTTCGGTATTACTACTTCTATGTTTTCAAGGGTAGTCGTGAAATATGATGGAACGAAATGGTTTGGTTACATGGGAAACGCGGGTAACAGGCTAATCACTTTTGATTTTGGTAGTTCTATTACCAATATACCTACTTCCACTACTACTGCTGTTTTAACAGGCGTAACGAATTCAAGAAACGTAGATGTGTTTCATTATAAAGGAAATTGGTATGTAGTGGTTATCAATCCTACCGCTACAATAGCAGTATTTACTTCGGGCACAAGTCTTAGTGCTACTTTAACTCATCTTCAAACTTTTACTTCCTCTAATACTTCGGCTGTATTTACGGATATTAAAACTATAGTAAAATGCAGTTCTGTTGAAGTTTTATTGATGAATTTCCATTCAGGGACTTCGTCCTTGAATAAACTTACTTTCTTCCATATGAATCAGCCTCCACAAGAAACCATTTTTTCTAATAATGTAAGTGCAGGTTTTGGCTTTATGGGAATAGGTTACGACAACGAAAAATGGAATGCTTTTATTTTTACTTTAAATGCACAGTACCGCCGTGTGGTCTTTAACAAATATTTAACTTCTGTGGATACGAATTACATTGTTACCAACCCTAACCTCAAGGATATTCGCGGTGCAGAATTAATTAAACAAAATTCAAAATGGTACTTATTTTTGGTAGATAGAACAGCGGATTCTCTGGTAACTTATATTTTCCCGGATACTTGCTACGCAAATTTTGCTTATTCTACGGATTTTGAACCTATTGGGCTTCAGTATTCAAGAAATGGAAACTTCCCCGTAGAATTAAGTGCAACGGTTAATGGTGTGAATGTAACCCAAACACGCTCTATAAACGTAACACCTTCACCCATTATTCAAGTGAACATAACCAACTTATGCGAGAAATCTCCCGTAAACTTTGATAATCAAACTACTTACATTGATACCTCTGCAACCGTAAATTATTTTTGGGATTTTGGAGACGGTAACACCAGTACACTAAAATCGCCAGTCCATTATTATGATACGACTGGAACGTACACAGTTTATTTAACGGCTTCTGTACCTGGGCTTTGTGCCTCTCAAGACTCTTTTACTATCACCATCTCCCCAAGACCTATCGCCGATTTCCAGTTTTCTACTTCTTGTGCTAATTCCCCTGTTGTGTTTACCAATTTATCTACAATCAACAACGATAGCATAGTTTTTTATAAATGGGAATTCGGTGATGGAACCTTCAGTTTACAAGAAAACCCTGCCCATCAATATTTATTAGGGGGAACTTATCGTGTGAATTGTATTGTCATCTCTTCCAATGGCTGTGTAGATACTACTACGAAAACGATTTTAGTTCCTCGTGTAAACTTCATATATCAAAATACTTGTTTCGGGCAAATCGTAGATTTTACTTCAGATTTATTTTATCCGAATGATACGCCTATTAGTTACCAATGGTACATCAATAACCAACCGATAAATAATCAACCTAATTTCAACCACTTTTTTAGTAATATCGGTACTTACCAAGTAAAATTAGTAGTTCAAACGCAGAATGGATGTTTAGATTCTACGATAAAGAACGTGGATATTATTCAGCAACCTATTGCTAATTTTGAGGTGGTTGGGGCGAGTTGTTTAAATGATACTTTGTTGTTTGTGGATAAGTCGGCACTATCCAATAAGCCTATTGCATTACGTATCTGGGACTTCGGCGATGGCTCTTCCGATACTACTACCCAAAAACAAGTCTACCATGCTTATAATGCCGCTGGCAGCTATAATGTTACTTTAACTATTGTCACTACTACTAATTGTACCTCTTCCGTAACTATACCTGTTGTAGTAGGGACTACCCCAGTTGTCGGCTTCACGAAACAAAATTTGTATTGTAACACACGAACTTTCACTTTAGTGGATACATCGTCTTCCAATCCTTTAGACCCTATTGTAACGAGATACTGGAATTTAGGAAATGGTATGTTTTCTACGAATGCGGTTTTAGAATATCAATATCCCGATACAGGTACTAAAATTATTAGTCTAACGGTTACATCTCAATCAGGTTGTTCTGCTACGATTTATGATACTTTATATTTTCAACAACAACCCAAAGCAAATTTTGTTTTCACCCAAGATACGTTTTTAACTATTCAAAATGTTACAACCCATAATCTATCGCAAAATGCTCATAGTTATGTATGGTTAAGAAATGATTCTACGAGTTGGTCTTCTACGGATACTCATGCTACTTTCCAATTTACCTTGCCAGGCGAGTATATCATTACTTTAATTGCGTTGAATGATTCAGGTTGTACCGATACGGTGCAGAAAACGGTTGTGGTAGTAGTTCCGGTAGATACTATCATGGACATAGCCGTATTAGATTTGAATACCAATCTAGACAGTCTGGGAGTTCTGACGGTGGCTGTTAAAATCAAAAATAAATCTACGGTACCCGTTTATAAAGCGACCATGTTTGTTCGATTAGGACAAGAAATTGCTAACAGAGAATTTTATTTAGGGAATTTAGCACCTGGCGCTATTGAGGAGTATTTATTCAAAGCGAATATCCTTACCAACCCTTACGAAAAATTGACCTACCTTTGTGTTTCTGGGGTATTACCTAATGATTTACAAGATGTTTATCCCGAAGATAATGAAATTTGTAAATCTTTGAATGATGATTTTTATATACAAAATCCTTTCCCTAACCCAGTAACTCAAACGATTACCATTCCATATATATTGCCAGATAATGATATTGTGAGAATTCAAATTATCAATGAGATAGGGCAATTTATTACTTTCTTGAAAGACGATTATGGACAAAAAGGGCTGAATATCATTCAAAGTGATGTAAGCCGATTAAGTGCAGGGACTTATGCAGTTGTGATTGAGTTTCAAGGTAAATTTTTAGTAAAAAAATTTGTGAAGTATTAATCGAAAAGTAAGGTAAAAAGAAAAGCCATCGTCAGACCGATGGCTTTTGTAATTTTTTAGATATTACTGGGTAGATTATTCACCTTGCAATACAGAGAAACCGAGTTTACCGTCAAAGGTATAAAGGTTTTCGGTTTTGATAATTTCTAAGTTGAGGCTATGAATTTTTTGGGTTAGTTCTATGATTTCGTCATAGGTAGTTGGGATTTGAAATTTATCTGTTACGAAGCGGCAACGCCAATGGTCAGTACAGAAAGTTGCGGGATTTCCATGAGGATATACTTTGGTTCCGCGGTTAGATATTTTATGGAATTTGATATTTTGGGTAGCAATAGGTTCTAATAATTTACCAAGAACGTTAGGGTTTCTATCGGCTTCATCCCAGTCTAAGAATACGTCTACTCCAACAAGAACCTTTTTAGCTTTTTGGGTCATGGTATATTTACCTTCAATTTTTTTGTTATTTCCGGATGAGTAATGGACGGGTTTTAGGATAGAAGGTTTTTGGCCGAGATTATCAATAACTGCTTGAGCGAATTCAGTGGTATTAACTTTCTTTTTATGAATACCTTCTTTGTATAGGTCTACGGTTAGGATACCATCTTCAAGGGTTTTGAGCCATGCGTTATGAATGCGGTTAGCAGCTTCAGATTGACCAATATAAACGAGCATTTGGATTGCACCGAGCAGGAGCCCAGAAGGGTTAGCGATATTTTTTCCTGCGATATCGGGGGCTGAGCCATGTACTGCTTCAAACATAGCAAAGTCTTGTCCAATGTTTGCAGAGCCGCCGAGCCCTACTGATCCTGTCACTTGTGCGGCTATATCTGAAATAATATCTCCGTAGAGGTTTTCGGTTACAATGACATCAAAACGTTCAGGGGTATCGGCTAATCTTGCAGAGCCAATATCAATGATGTAGTGGTCTGTTTGGATGTCAGGATATTCTTTGGCTACTTCATCAAAAATTTTATGGAATAGCCCATCGGTCATTTTCATGATGTTATCTTTGGAGAAGCAAGATACTTTTTTTCGGTTGTATGTTTTGGCGTATTCAAAGGCAAAACGAATAATTTTTTCAGAGCCGGGCTTGGTTATTAGTTTTAAGCATTGAGCCACTTCTTGGGTTTGTTGGTATTCTATTCCTGCATAAGTGTCTTCTTCATTTTCACGAATGATTACACAATCCATTACAGGGTTTTTTGTAGTAATAATGGGGTGATAAGACATACAAGGGCGTACATTAGCATATAAATCTAAAGTTTTTCGAATAGTTACATTGAGACTTTTAAATCCGCCCCCTTGTGGTGTGGTAATGGGAGCTTTTAAAAATACTTTGGTTCTATTGAGACTTTCCCATGAGGAGTCTTCTATACCTGAACTAAAACCTTCTGCATACTTTTTTTCACCAATCACAATGACTTCAGGTTCAATTTGGGCTCCACCTGCTTCTAAAATTTTTAGGGTCGCTTCCATAATTTCAGGACCGATACCATCTCCGTACGCTACTGTTATGGGTCTTTTAGACATTTTACGTTGCTTTTTTACAAGCCGCAAAAATAAATCAATTGTTGGAAATAGCGAACAAAATTTTTGTTTTAGTAAAAGGAATTCTTAAAAAAATTTACAAATGATGACAAAATGTTTTTTAAAGGAGTTGAAAGATAGTATGGTATTTTAATATTTACAATGAGCCCGTTTGGATTTTTCTTTGTAATTCTTGAGATTTAGAACCAAGTTTTTGGGCTTCTTTCCAAAGTTGTAAGGCTTTATCTTTATTTCCTTTAACAAAATAAATATCACCTAAATGTTCACAGATATCGGCAGATTTTTTAGAGTTATAAGCTTTTTCAATCCATTTTAAGGCTTCGTCATACTTTTGTAATTTATAGAGAACCCAGCCATAGGTATCTTGGAAAGAGGCTTCTTCGGGGTTATTTTTAATGGCTTTTTCGATCATCTTAAGGGCTTTATCTAGATTTTCGTTTCTTTCAGCGAGAAAATATGCATAGTTATTTAAAGTGATAGGGTTATCGGGGTCATAATTTAAGATTTTCTCAAAATATTCATCACTTTTTTTATAATTTTTATCATAATGATAAGCATTTGCTAAAAGCTGATATACTTCGGAAATCATATCATCCTCGGAGCTGTCTATTAATTTAAGTAACTTTTCAAAGTTTTTGATAGCATTTTTATAATTTTGTAATTGATAGTTAGCAAAACCGAGAAAATAAATAAAAACGGGTTCATTAGGAAAAATTTCAACGGCGTTTTTAGCATCTTCTAATAAAAGTTCAGGATTTTCTAATTTAGTATCTAGTTCTAGAATTCTATTCCAAAGTAGTTGATTTTGTTCATTAGATTGTATTGCTTTTTTGTAGTAATATCGAGCTGAGTCGGGTTGATTGCTTAAATTGGCTAAATCACCTTTTAAGGCAAAAAATATACTTTCATTGCCTTTGCTATCTTCAATCAAAGAAGCAAGTTGTATTACTTTATTTTTATTTTGTTCACTTGTATCTAAACTAATTCTTTCCATTAGATATTCAGTTTTGATTTCAATAGAGATGTTAGGATTAGTAAAAGCTTTTTTGAGGTAATACATTTCTTTTTCATCATTTTTTTGGGATTTATAGTAATCTGCGATTTTGAAAAGAGTTAAAGTTTCATCAGGGTTGATGGACAAAAGTTTTTCAAGGGTTTGAATAGCAAGTGATTGTTGATTATTTTTTATGTACAATTCATAAAGCGCGTGATAGTGTTTAGGGTCGTTGGGAAAAGCTTCAATTAAGTTTTGAATTTCATGGATTGCTTTTTCGGGTTCATTCAGGAGTAAGTAAATTCTTTGTTTTTGGACAGTAATTTCTTCATTGAGTCCAATGTAATTTTGGATGGTATCGTATAACGCTATAGCTTTTCTATATTCATTGTTGCGTAGATACAAATCCGCTAATTGTAAAAGCATATCTACATCACCTTGAAAATTATTCAAATGTTTTTCGAGGTTTTCGATAGCTTTATTTATTTTTTGATTTTTTTCGTATATCAATGAAAGTAATCGTACATACCAAATATTATGGGTATCCAATTGAACGGCTTTTTCTGCGTAGGTTTCTGCTTCATTGTAATTCTGCATTTGAAACAGCATATCTGCAATATTGAATAAAGAAGCATGATGTTTAGGATTGATTTTTAAGACTTCTTTAAAAAGAGTAATACTTCCTTGATAATCGTTTAAAGATTTTTTAGTTAAGGCTTCATGGAACAAGAAATCTAGTTCTTCTTTTTTAGAGAGCGGTAGTTCTTTTTCATTATTTTCTTTAACGATTTTTTTTTCGGTG
Source organism: uncultured Bacteroidia bacterium (assembly GCA_938005475.1). GTDB lineage: Bacteria > Bacteroidota > Bacteroidia > J057 > CALLMJ01 > CALLMJ01. The sequence continues at coordinate 6,405 of CALLNY010000100.1, forward strand.
GATTTTTCTGATTTAATTTTGTTTTTTTTTTGAGCGTAAAGGAATTCACTCTGCGTTAAGAGGCTAATTAGTAACCAAAAGCGAAGCACTAAAAATAAATAATTACGCATGACTATAATCTCCTAAGTTTAAAGATTTGGGTTTTTGGACATAATAAGATTCTTTTCCAAGGATGCTATGTTCTAAATTCGCATTAGAGATTTTAGCATTTTCTTGAATGATAGAATTATTTATGATGCTATTTTCAATTTTAGCGTTTTTTCCGATAGAGACATTAGGTCCTATGATACTATTTTCAATAACAACATTTTTATCGATAAAACAAGGTGGAATTATCAAAGCGTTGTGAAGTACAACCTCTTGATGTATTAAGTGTTCATGAGATAGATAATTTAATACTTTGGCATTGGTATTTAGGACCGTTTCTTTATTGCCGCAATCCATCCAGTCTTGGACTTCGTAGATACCAAATTTGAAGCCTTGTTCTTTCATTCTTTGGAGGGCGTCCGTTAATTGTATTTCTTCGTGGCTGCGAACATCGTTTTGGACAAGATAATTGATATTATCCAGTAAAGCTTGCCAATTTTTAAAATGATAAATTCCGATAATGGCTAAATTAGATATAGGTTCTTTGGGTTTTTCGATAAAGGCTTCAATTTCTTGGGCTTCATTTAATTTTACTACTCCATAAGCGGAGGGATTAGGAACGGATTTTACCCAGATATTTACATCATATAAAGCATTGAATTTATAATCTGAACGAAATAAGGTGTCAGCAAAAGCGATAATAATTTCTTCATTTATACTATCTTTGGCGCACCAAACCGCATGAGCAGTTCCTAATGGTTCGTGTTGGTAATATATTTTAGCTACGGTATGAAGATTATTGGCAACATCAATTAGTAATTCTTTAATATGCTCATCAAAATCGCCGATTACAAAAGCAATTTCGTTTATTTTTCCATCATAAACTTTCACTATGTCTTCAACTAATCTTTGGACAATAGGTTTTCCAGCTATCGGAAAAAGAGGTTTCGGGTTTATGAGGGTATGGGGTCTTAACCGTTTTCCCATACCTGCCATTGGAACTATAATTTTCATATTTCTATATCAAAAATTGTAATTTTTAGTTTATTGATTACCAGTATGACCAAATCCATTTTCGTTTCTAAGTGTTGTTTCAATATTTTCAACTTGACGAAGTTTAATTTTTTCTATTTTTGAGAATACTAATTGAGCAATTCGCATTCCATTTTGAATAAGGAAATTATGATTTCCTAAATTTACTATTAAGATTTTTACTTCTCCTCGGAAGTCAGAGTCAATAGTTGCGGGGCTATTAAGCAAAGTAATTCCGTGGTGAAGAGCCAGCCCACTTCGGGGTCTAATTTGAATTTCTAAATTGGAGGGGATTTCAAAGTATAAACCTGTCGGGATGAGTGCTCGCTCGAGAGGTTTTAAGAGCAGTGGTTTTTCTAAAAAAGCGCATACATCCAATCCTGAAGAACCTTCAGTTTGGTAAGTAGGCAAAGGATTATTACTTTTATTGATAACTTTTACTTCCAAAACTATTTAGATTAATTAGATTTTTGGGGTTGTAAATAAGTAGGTGTACTAGGAGAAACCACTTCCGCTTTAATATATAAAACTTTCAAAGAAGGCTCTGCGTTAGTATATACCACTAAATTTTTATTTTGAGGTCCCATTTTAGCTGAAGAATTGAAAGACACATCTATTGTGGACTCTTGGTTCGGTTTGATGGGGTGCTTGGGGAACTGTGTTATAGTGCAACCACAACTTCCTTTAACATCCGTAATAATTAAATCTTTATTACCTGTGTTCTTAAACTTAAATTGATATCTCACAATGTCTCCTTGAATAATTTTTCCAAAATCATGTGTTTCTTTTTCAAATTGGATTTGAGCTCCTTCTACGGTAGGAGTTTCCGTTTTTATACTATCTTTAATTTCTACTAGTTTAGGTTTAGCTGGTTCTTGCAACAGCATTTCAGATTGCACTTTATTTTTCTTTGATTTTTTTTGGGCATTTAAGTTAGAAGTAAGAAAACCTACCAGTACCCAAAGCACCACGAAGCACCATTTCATAACCACTTAATTTAACTTGCAAAGTTAATGGATTTTTTTATTTCTTACTATGCTATTTTTAAAATTTATGATTTTGACTTATAAGCAAATATATTTTAGATGAACCGAAAAATATATTTTTATTGTTTAAAAATAATTATTTTTGTATTCTTATGGATGCTATTATAATTCAATACTTTGAGAGTATATCACCAATTTTAGGGGCTTTTTATGCTACCTTATTTACTTGGTTTGTAACAGCTGGGGGGGCGTCGTTAGTTTTTTTCTTTAAAGAATTAAACAGGAAGTGGTTAGATGGGATGTTAGGTTTTACGGGTGGCGTTATGATTGCGGCAAGTTACTGGAGTTTATTAGCGCCTGCTATTGAAATGAGTCATGCTACAGGATTTATGAAAGTACTACCTGCAGCAGTGGGTTTTGTACTGGGTGCATTCTTCTTATACTGTTTAGATAAAGTTTTACCCCATCTTCATATCAATTTTCAGGAGGCAGAAGGAATGCCTTCTAGTTGGCATAAAACAACACTATTAGTGTTGGCTATTACTTTGCATAATATTCCAGAAGGGTTAGCCGTTGGTGTTTTATTTGGAGGAGTAGCGGCAGGAATTTCTGAGGCTAGTATTCCTGCGGCACTGAATTTAGCTATTGGAATCGGATTACAGAACTTTCCAGAAGGAATTGCAGTTGCAATGCCTTTAAGGAGAATGGGAATGAGTAGAATGAAAAGTTTTGTATACGGGCAGGCATCAGCAGTTGTAGAACCTATTGCTGGGGTACTCGGTGCTATTGCAGTGACTTTTTTTGAGCCGCTTCTTCCTTATGCACTTGCTTTCGCCGCAGGTGCCATGATTTTTGTTGTGGTAGAGGAAGTAATCCCCGAAACCCAACTCGACAAACATACGGATTTCGCTACCTTAGGCTTTATCACTGGTTTCTTAATTATGATGACACTCGATGTTGCATTAAGATAATAAAATTTGTGTTTCTATGGCTCAATTTAAATTTAAAATTAAAAATATGAATTTTTGTAAGTTTACTTTTTGAATTTAATCAGTAGGATTAGAAATTTATTTAAGAAGTCCTCTTGAGATGACAATTTTTTGGATTTCAGAAGTACCTTCGTATATTTCAGTAATTTTAGCGTCTCTAAAAAGTCTTTCTACGTGGTATTCTTTGACATAACCATTTCCACCATGGATTTGTATGGCTTCTGAGGCTACATAATTAGCAACTCGGGAAGCATATAATTTAGCCATTGAGGCGGAGAGAGTGTAATCTAATCCCCTGTCTTTTTCGTAAGCGGCTTTAAAGCAAAGGAGTCTAACGGCATCAATTTGAGTAGCCATATCGGCTAGTTTGAATTGAATAGCTTGGTGGTTCATGATTTCTGTACCGAAGGCTTTTCGTACTTTGGAGTATTTTAATGCGAGTTCATAGGCTCCGGAAGCAATACCAAGCGCTTGGGCGGCAATTCCTATCCTTCCTCCTGAAAGGGTTTTCATAGCAAATTTAAAGCCGAAACCGTCTTCTCCGATACGGTTGGTTTTAGGAACTTTAACATCATTGAATTGTAAAGAATGCGTATCAGAACCTCTTATCCCTAGTTTTTGTTCCTTAGGACCGATAGTAAATCCTTCCATTCCTTTTTCAACGATTAAGCAATTAATTCCTCTATGTCCTTTTTCTTTGTCGGTTTGGGCAATAACTAAATAAGTAGAGGCTATACTTCCATTCGTTATCCAGTTTTTAGTACCATTTAATAGGTAATAATCACCGTAATCAATGGCAGTAGTTTTTTGGGAGGTAGCGTCAGAGCCTGCTTCAGGTTCGGAAAGGCAGAATGCCCCTATTTTTTCTCCTTTTGCTAATGGGACAAGATATTTTTGTTTTTGTTCTTCGTTACCAAATGTTTCTAATCCCCAACATACTAATGAGTTATTTACAGAAACCATTACAGAAGCGGAAGCATCTACTTTGGATAGTTCCTCCATTACGAGAACATAAGAAATAGTATCTAAACCACCTCCGCCATATTTAGTATCTACCATCATACCTAAAAAGCCTTGCTCTCCCATTTTTTTGATGAGTTCCTGAGGAAAATATTGTTTTTCATCTCTTTCTATTACTCCTGGCAGTAATTCCGTTTGAGCGAAATCACGAGCCATTTTTTGTATCATCAAATGTTCTTCCGTTAATTCAAAATTCATAATTATTATTTTTGAAACTTCGCAAAATTACTATCTTACCTGTTAAAAACAAAAAAAGAGATTATAAAGTTTTATGGGTTTATCATTTTTATGTTATATTTGTAAGATGATATTTATTTGTTATTTACCTTAAAGATAGTAATTTTGTTCATTTAAATAAGAATATTTATGTGTAATTTCATTTTTAGTTTATTGTGTATGTTGGGTGTAGTAGCGTATGCCCAACCTGACCTTATCCCCTACCGCAAAGGCAATAAATGGGGTTTTTGCGATAAAAACAAAAAAATAGTGATAGAATGCAAGTATGAAGATGTAGGCGAGTTTACAGAAGAGCTTGCCCCAGTGCTAGATAAAAAGTGGGGATTTATTGATAAAGAAGGTAAGCAAGTAATTCCTTGTAAATATGATGCGGTTAGTATTTTTACAGATGGCTTAGCGAAAGTACAATTAAATAAAAAGTGGGGTTTTATTGACAAAACAGGTAAGGAAGTCATTCTTCTTCAATACGATGAAGCAGGCGATTTCTGCGAAAATGTCAACAAAGATAATTGTGCAGGTTTAGCTCGTGTAAAACGCAACAAAAAGTGGGGATTTATTGATAAAAAAGGTAAAGAAGTTATTCCTTTACAGTATGATAATGCAGGGTGTATGTGCAATAACCTTGCCGCAGTACAACTTAATAAAAAATCAGGGTTTATTGACAATACGGGAAAAATAGTTATTCCAATAGAATATGAAGACGTTCTTTCTTTTAATGAAGGGCTTGCCGCTGTAAAAAAAAATAAAAAATGGAGTTTTATTGACAAATCAGGAAAAGAGGTTACTGACAGTCAGTTTGATGATGTTAGTTGGTTTTTTGAAGGGCTTGCCGCCGTAAAACGTGGTAAATATTGGGGTTTTATTGATAAATCGGGCAATGAAGTAATTCCTTTTGAATATGATGACGCTCAATTCTTCCACGAAGGATTAGTGCCTGTACGTAACTTCGGTAGATGGGGGTTTATTGATAAAACAGGAAAAGAGATAATCCCTTTTGAATATGATGATGCAGGACCTTTTAAAAATGGTTTGGCTTGGGTACAATTGCATGGCAAAGGGGGCTACATAGATAAAAACGGCACAGAATACTGGGAGGATTGAAAAGTAGTTCACCCTTTGGTTCCGCTCAGGGTGCCAATGTGTTTTAGCTTAACCATGCTGGCTGAGCCTAGCCGAAGCCAAGCACACTTGACACCGCAGGGTGCTGCTTATTGATTAAAACCGATAGGAGTGCCAGCCTTGATTTCTTCTACTACGGATGGGTCTAATAAAGTGGAAGTATCGCCCAAGTTTGTAGTATCTCCTTCCGCAATTTTTCTTAAGATTCTTCGCATGATTTTCCCTGAACGGGTTTTAGGTAATCCATTCACTACCTGCATTTTATCTAATTTAGCAAAAGCCCCTATTTTTTCTACTACCAAATTTTGAATTTCTTTTAATAATGCTTTTTCATCCACAGGACCTACGCAAACTAAATACGCATAAATTCCTTGTCCTTTGATGTCATGAGGGTAACCGACAACTGCGGATTCTACAACTGCCGAGTGCATGTTGATCACATCTTCTAATTCTCCTGTACCGATACGATGCCCGGAGACATTGATAACATCATCAACTCTTCCAATGATGCGGTAGTAACCTTCTTTATCTCTTTTGGCACCATCTCCTGTAAAATAATAGCCAGGATAAGTAGCGAAGTAAGTTTGTTGGAATCGTTCATGATTGCGGTAAACTGTACGCGCCATAGAAGGCCAGGGAAATTTGATACAAAGGTTACCTTCTACATCATTACCGTGCACTTCATTTCCTTTTTCATCTAATAAAACGGGTTGAATACCGGGAAGGGGTAGCGTTGCATAAGCAGGTTTAAGAGGAGTTACGCCAGGAATAGGAGCAATCATGATACCGCCTGTTTCGGTTTGCCACCAAGTATCAGTAATTGGACAACGTTTTTTTCCTACATTTTCGTAATACCATTGCCAAGCGTCTTCATTGATAGGTTC
>CALLNY010000101.1 GCA_938005475.1 uncultured Bacteroidia bacterium
AATAACCTATCTACTACACCTTGTTGCGTTGCGGTTTTAATTACTTCGTAGAATTTGCGGATATAACCTTGCTTGGAAACGCTGTCTATGAATTCGTTTTTGCTACGGTATAAAATATCATTGGTAAAATGGTCGTATTCATCGAAAAGTAAGTAGATAGGAATATTTCCAGAGGTTTTATAATCATAAAAGAAAGCTGATAACATTTCTTCTGCATCTAGATTGCTATTTAGTATTTGATGGAATGAGTTCTTCAAAACTTGATAATGATTACAAAAAGTTTGGAGACTATTCCTAACTGAAAAATTAAACCCTTGTTTAGCACTTTCTCGCGTAGAGGCATCAATGCCGCTGAAATCAAATTTAAGGATACGGAAAGCATTTCGTAGAGGAGTAGGATTTTGACCGATGTAGTATTTACCAAAAAGTTTGTCAAATTTATGTTTTTGATTGATGTCGTAGTAGTATTCTAAAACGGAGAGCCAGAGGCTTTTCCCAAAACGACGAGGGCGTAAGAAGGAGACATTTCTTTCTTTGTTTCGTTCTAATTTTTCAATGAAAGGGGTTTTATCTACATATGTGTAGTTATCCGTAGCAATAATTTCAAAATTGCTGACACCAAAGGGGAAAAAAACAGTTCTCATGATACAAAGATAAAGAAATCATAGCTTGGTACTATTTACTAGTCGACCATCAAGTTCTTAAATTATCAACAATTGATATTTTGGTTGCTTGATAAGCAGGATACCACGAAGCAAGTAGGACCCAGAAAATGACTGTCAAACTTGTAAGAAACACATCTTGAAATTGTAACTGCATAGGATAGTGGTCTATGATAAAACTATCCGAACCTTGTAATTTTATGAAACCATATTTACTTTGTAACTCAGCAATTAAGCCTCCCAATAAAATACCAGGTACTAAACCCAATAAACCTGTAATAAAACCGTTTATTAAAAAAATTTGTTGAATTTGTTTTGGATTAAAGCCTAATGTAAGCATGACCCCTATATCTCGCTTTTTGTGCACTACTATCAACGATAATGATCCTACAATATTGATGGAAGCAATTAACAAAAGCAAAGCTAATACAATATAACTGAACTTTTTTTCATTTTCCATCACTTTAAACAAAGATTCATGTTGCTCATAAAAAGTTTGTACTTTATAATTTTTTCCAAGTTTTTTTATCAATTTTTGTTTAAAAATTTGTAAATCTTTCAAATTTCTAATTTTTATCTCAATAGCTGATATCTGGTTATCCAGTTCCAATAATTTTTTAGCTACATCATAGTGTACAATCACTACTTTATCATCATAATCTTTCTGTAAACTAAAAATCCCTGACGGAAAAACATTTTCCATAAGTACAGCAGACTCTGATTCTGTCATTAAATCATGCTGATTGGAAATAGTATATAGTTGCATAGGATTGAGTTCATCTTTTAAGTTGGCGTTAGTGTAATAAGCAACGCCCATTCCTAAAATAATGAGTGCTTCATTTTGATTTCCTTTCAAACGATATTTTCCATGTTTTATGGTCTCATCGGCTCGAGTTACTTTAAGAAAGTCCTCCTTTACCCCTTTTACTAAAACCACAGTTTGTTTATCAAAATACTTTAACATTGCTTTTCCCTCTAAGGTATAAGCAAAAGCTTGCATTTCCGTTTGATTATTTAGCCATTCTGAAAAATCACTTGGAGGTACAAAAAATTTACCTTTTTGAATAGTAACTTTAATATGGGGGTCGAATTGATGGAATAAATCATGAATTAAACTATAAAATCCATTAAAAACAGATAAAACTAAAATTAAAGCCATACAACCCAGCATAATCCCCAACGAAGCAATAGCTGAAATTAAATTGATTGCTTTTGGTAAGTTCCTAGAAAATAAATATTTTTTCGCTATATGAAGCGGTAGTTTCATAACACAAAATTAACCGATAGTTAATAATCTGAATAACACAATTCCAATCTATTTTAAAAATAAGAAATTTTTTAATTTTGCATTATGAAAATGTTCTTTATTGTTTTATATTCTTTATTTGCAATTAGCATAATTCAATCGCTTCAAGAATTAAAAAGCAAATTAGAAAACTATGATTATAAAGGTACTCTGAAAAAAGTAGAAAAAAGAAAGTAAAATAAGTGATTATATTATTGTTGCATTTCAAGCTACTTAATAATTATTAGAAATAAAATGTCAGTACTACCTGAGAAAACTCCTAGACTTTTTGGAAAAAGTACTATTATCATTTTAGCATGGATTTTAAAATCCATGTCACACAAGTTTTTTTTTGTTTTTATACTTTTCACTTATATATTCCTGACGGGCTGCGAAACCACTTTGTATGTCCGTAAAGGAGATAGACTTCTGAATAACAACCCTACTATCAAAGGTAATCTTACGATGAATAAAGAACTTCTGCAAGAGGGAATTAAAACCAAAGCAAATCGAAGAGTTTTAGGCATAAAAGTTTATCTCATTGCTTGGAATTTAGGGAATTATTTAGCAAGAGAAAAACACGAAAAATGGCGTAAATACTACCGATGGTTTGATAAAAATGAACGATATTTGAACGCTTTTGCTTGGTCACTAATAAAAATTATTGGTGAACCTCCGGTTTTAATTGATACTCTTGCCCTTAAAGATGATTGTAAAAATTTAACTAATATTTTACAAGCTAATGGTTATTTGAACGCAAAAGTTTCTTATCATATTGAAAAAATTTCTTCCAAAGTCAAACTAATCAATGGCGTTGAAAAATTAATTATAAACCCTAAACTTGCGAATGTTCATTATTATGTAGAAGAAAATGAGCCTTACTTGATTCGTAACATTGTTTGGGATTGCGAAGATATCCGAATAAAAAAAATCATTGAAGAGCATCAAGAAAGTTCTCTTCTTCAAAAAGGAAAAATTTATCAAGAAAGTTTATTAGAAAAAGAACGTGTAAGAGTAGCTAATTTGCTTCGTAATGAAGGATTTTACAAATTTAGTCCAGGGTTAATTGCTTATGAAGTAGATACTACTCAGCAGAATGTCAATCAAACTTTCCAAAATGTGCTAAGAAGAACTTCGTTTGTACCTACACCCAGAACTCCACTTTTCGCTGATATAACTGTTTTTATTGATGACCAAAACCAAAATATTTACCATATTGAGCGAGTGAATATTTTCCTAAAAAGTAGCTCATCCACACCAAACGATGACAAAGTATATTTACAAAACCCAATGGATTTAGATTCCCGTAAGCTATTTAAACTACCACAACGTTTTTTTTCTGATAACCTACAAGCAAAATATCTTGTTCCTTTGCAAGATATTAAATTATTCAATTACAATTTCTTGGAAAACCAAATTACCTTAAAAAAAAATGAAGTTTACCAACTGAAAGAGGTCCAAATTACACAACAAAGATTACAAAATTTAGGAATTTTTAGAAATATAGCTATCACTTTTGAGATAAAAGACTCTACACGCACCCTAATTCCTAACATAGACCTTACTATCGTTCAACGGAATAGTTTTCAAACTGGTTTTGAAGTTTTTCAATCTGAGAACCGAAATCTCAATGCCAATCTACCTGGAATAGGTGGCCGCCTTACCTATTTGCATCGAAACCTATTAAAAAAAGCCGATAAATTAGAAATAAGCCTTTCAGGCAATCTAAATTTCTATTACCCCGACTCTGCATCGGACCCAAGAATCTTCTTTCAATTTTTACCCAAAGCATCCTTAATCTTCCCTAGAATCCTATTCTTAGAAAAACTTTTCAAAAAACCTTACGAAATCAGACCCTCTACGCGTTTAAGTTTTAACTATGCCCAAGAAAACCGCATAGAATTTAATAGAACCTCCATTGGACTTAATTATTCTTACCAATGGTTCAGTAGAAAATCTAACCGTTTTCGCTACCAATGGACTATTCTAGATTTTAACCAGATAGATAGTAAAAATTTATCCCAAGGATTTATAGCTCAAATTGAGAAGTTACCTCCCACTACTCAACAAATAGTCATTCGCGATTTTACCCCTCGTTATAATAGTAAAACGGGGCTTCGTATTTTTTATTACAACTATTTAAAAGGACAAAAGAAACCAGGTATCGCCTCTATTTTTAATATGGAGATTGGTGGAAACATTCCCTATTTGCTCGAAAGATTGTATTTTAGTAGAAACCAAGACTCCTCACTCACGGATGGCTATGTTTCTAATCAATTTCTATATGGGCAATTTTATAAAATCTATCACGATACCAAATATTACTTTCCTACGACGCGTACGGGAGTATTAGTTTTTAGAATGATGCAAGGAATTGCATTGGGATTTAATCGCACCAAAATCGTTCCTTTTGAAAATCGTTTCTTCATGGGTGGGATAAACTCTGTAAGAGGATGGCAATCTAATACACTTGGACCCGGTACTTTCGTAAAATCGGAAAATAATTTACTTGTTTATGGGGGAGAGATTGCTTTTGAAGCCAATATCGAATTAAGACAAAAACTATATAAATACATAGAATTTGCTATTTTTGGTGACGCAGGAAATGTTTGGTTCTCTAAAAGTGGTGGCTTTGGTGCATCAGAAGGTAAGTTTGCTACCCAGAACTTAAAGTTGGGCATTGCAGGTGGAATAGGAATTCGTTTTGATTTTCAATTCCTCATTATTCGTTTAGATTTAGGACAACAACTCTATGACCCCTCACGTCAAAAATGGATATTCAAATCCTATAAAGATATTGGAGCTAAAAACTTACAATATAACTTAGGAATTGGCTATCCCTTCTAATTAAGGACAGCCAAAACATAAAAATTATTTTGCGTATGAAATTGCTCTTTTCTCTCTTATAACTGTCACTTTAATTTGTCCGGGATATTGCAATTCATTTTGAATACGTTTTGCGATTTCAAAGGCAATTACATCGGCTTGGTCATCTGTAACTTTTTCACTTTCAACGATAACGCGAAGCTCCCTGCCCGCTTGAATTGCATAAGATTTAGAAACACCATTAAAAGAAAAGGCTATTGCTTCTAAATCTTTAAGGCGCTTAATATAAGTTTCTACCATTTCTCTTCTAGCACCTGGACGTGAACCTGAAATAGCATCGCAAGCTTGAACAATAGCAGAAATAGGAGAGGTCATTTCAATTTCATCGTGGTGAGCACCGATAGCATTACAAACCTCCGGATTCTCTTTATATTTTTGTGCTAATTGCATGCCTAAAATTGCGTGGGGAATTTCGGCTTGGTCATCAGGAACCTTGCCAATATCATGGAGAAGCCCTGCCCTTTTTGCAAGTTTTGGATTTAAACCTAATTCCGAAGCCATAATTGCGCATAAATTAGCTACTTCACGGCTATGCTGTAACAAATTTTGCCCATAAGAAGAACGATACTTCATTTTTCCTACCATACGAATTAGTTCAGGGTGTAAACCATGAATTCCTAAATCTAAAACCGTTCGCTCCCCAACCTCCATAATCTCCTCATGGAGTTGTTTCGTAGTTTTATTTACCACTTCTTCAATACGAGCAGGGTGGATTCTTCCATCCGTGACAAGTTTATGCAAAGACAACCTAGCAATTTCTCTGCGTATAGGGTCAAATCCTGATAATATTATTGCGTCAGGCGTATCATCTACAATAATCTCTACACCTGTTGCGGCTTCCAAAGCCCGTATGTTTCTTCCTTCCCTTCCTATTATCCTACCTTTTATCTCGTCACTTTCTAAATTAAATACTGTAACAGAATTTTCTATAGCATGCTCCGCAGCAGTGCGTTGTATAGTCTGGATAACTATCCTTTTAGCCTCTTTATTGGCTGTCAATTTAGCATTCTCAATAACTTCTTTGACCTGAGCTTGTGCTTCTAATTTGGCTTGCTCTACAATGTTAAAAATCAATTCATTTTTTGCTTCTTCCTGACTCATTCCCGCAATTCTTTCAAGCTGAACTTTTACTTGATGGATTTTATCATTTAGCTCAGCTTCTTTAATTTTATTGTTTTCCAAGAGTGCAGCATATTCTTTCTTGGCTAAATCTACTTGTGCTTGGTCTTTTTTATACTGTTCAAGCTTTTGATTCAAACTACTTTCTTTTTGTTTTATACGATTTTCAGCAGTTTGTAATTTTTCTTTTCTTTCTAACTCATCTGCATCAAATTGAGCTTTAAGCTCTTGTATCTTCTCTTTTGCTTCAAGCAGTTTCTCTTTTTTTAAGTTTTCTGCTTGTATTTCTGCTTCCTTAATTATACTGTTAGCTTTTTCGGTTGCTTTTATTTCCAAGTCCTGGTAAATCTTATTTAATAAATATCTTCCAAACACAAAGCCTACTAACAGACCAATAATACCAATTACGACTTCAATCATTTTCTTTTCGGTTTAATTCTTTCAGATTACTCCTGGGAATCAACAACTATATCCTGAAGGCTTTCTTCATGAAGATTTAAAGCTAATGCTTGTTCAAGTTGTGAAGCTAAATTAACTAATTGATTATTACAAATATTCATTTCGATTTCAGATTGTATTAAATCTGTTACAAAATCTAAACAAATCATTAAATAAAAAGTTGACTCGTCATTTATATGATATTTCTTTCTGTAATAATCCATTTTTTGGTTTATTCTAGCTTCAGCTTGCCGAAATAACCTAACTTCTGCTTCATTATGAGCTTTTATAGATAAATTTCTTTTTCCTAAACTCAATTCCAATAAACTATCAGCTCTCATCATTATTTAGGTGATTTCCAGCAAACCTAAACAAGCATTTATCTCTTTCAACAAATCTTCTATATATTTTTGTTGATTTTCCGATAGTACTGTTTGGGTGGCTAAATTACGAACTTTATATTGATTTTCTAAATTTTGTATGAAATTTTTTTGATTTCGTATCTCAACTTCTTTTTCTTCTAATTGTATTTTAAGATAACGATTCTCATCTAAAAGCTCTAAATACTTAATTTTTAATTGTTTAACCTCTTGTATTAAACTTTCTAAATGAGAAAGAATTTCTTTTGCAGGCTGATGAGACTCCATCATAGAATTTTAAATTTTAGAACTCCTGCAATTCAAAAAGAAAAGTCACTTTATTTTTTTACTTCCCCTTTAAATTTCAAGGTATGGACTTCTGGATCCGTATTAGCAAATACCTCAACAGATTTATTTTGAATACCTGTCCTACCTTGTGAATCAAATACTACTTCAATCTTTCCTTCTCCGCCAGGTGGAACAGGGTCTTTTGTCCAATCAGGTGTTGTACAACCACATGCAGGTTTCACATTCTTGATTACTAACGGCTCTGTCCCTACATTCTTAAATTTGAATACATGACTTACTTTCTCTCCTTCTTTGATAATCCCAAAATCATGATTATCTTTTTCAAATTCTATTTTAGTTAGTTTTGAATTTTCTTCTTCTTTGGAATTTTGCTCCTCATTAGCTTTCATTTCTGTATTCTCCTGCTTATCAGCATGAAGTAAAGAAGGATTATTAGGTTGTTCACTGACTTTCTGGCAACCCGTAAACACTAAAAAAGATACCCATATAACTACTAATGTATGATTCAACATAGTGTTTAATTTTTTTTCGCAAAAATAAAGATTTTTCTTTTATACAAAAAGTTTGGCTCGCATATTTAACTTTTTTCTGATTACTTACAATAAACTTCTTATATCTTCAAGCTTATATTCCAATCTTTCATTCTTTCTACTTATTTTGTTGTTATGTGTTTTCATTTTTAATAAAACTAAACATTTTGTAATACTACTCTATGGTATCCATTTAGGGTGTCAAAGTATGAACTATTCCATAGTACAAAATTTTCAAGAGCCTAGTGTTTCTTTTTGGAAATCTGTTATAAGACAGGTTATTTAATATTAGAATTTCCCATTTTTCAATGGCTTATTTCATTTTTACCAAGAGGTTATTTCTCATATTTTGTTGGTAAGTTTTTATCTTCATTTACAGGATTAAGGTTGAAATTGCTTGTTCTACGGTAATATTTTTACTACAAAGGAAATGTCCTTTGGGGCAAGATTTTTTTCCGTGTAGTCCACAAGGTTTACAAGGTAAAGTTTCGTCGGATAAAACCATCATATTATCACTGAGTGGATAAAATCCAAAATCAGGGGTAGTGGAACAAAAAATGGCTGTAACTGGAGCGTTGACTGCGGAAGCAAAATGCAATGGAGCGCTATCGTTCACCCATACCCGTACTGCTTTTTGCATCAAAGCCGCTGTTTGTAGAAAGGTTAGTTGTCCACACCAATTGATAATGCGAGGGTGATTATTTTTTACTTTCTCGCCTAACTCATAATCTTTGGGACCTCCCACAATGAAAACGTTCAATCGCTCGGAAAGTTTTTGTGCTAGCAACATCCAGTTAGAAGTTTCCCATTGCTTGGTAAACCAGACCGATGCTGGTGCTAATACGACATAAGGTTCCGCCTGAAAAGGTTCTATTTTTTCATAATCATTTAAAGATGGATATAATCTAGGTTTGGTAAAGGGCGGCTCAAAACCTAACAGGGGCTCTAATAAACTTAAATTCCTATGCACCTCATGGGTTCCCTTTTGAATGAGATGAGGCTTTACATACGAAAATCCAAAAGATAAAGGATTTTTCTTGAAGCCAACGGTATGACCAGCTTTTGCTAATAATGTGAAAATCCCTGAAGACGCAAAGCGGTGTAGATTGATGACCCATTCAAAACTTTCTTTACGAAAGGCTTGAATTAAATTCCATCCCGAACGGTATTTTTCTTTTTTATTCCATACCCATACTTTATGAA
Source organism: uncultured Bacteroidia bacterium (assembly GCA_938005475.1). Lineage (GTDB taxonomy): Bacteria > Bacteroidota > Bacteroidia > J057 > CALLMJ01 > CALLMJ01. The sequence continues at coordinate 8,792 of CALLNY010000101.1, forward strand.
TATCAGGGTGATTTTCTATTAAATTTTCGTTTCCTTTACGAATTAAAAAATGAATTTCTACATCAGGTTTATATTTTTTTAGTGCTTGGGCAACAGGCAAAGCCAGTACTACATCTCCTATAAAAGCAGTTTGAATAATTAATATTTTCATGTTAGGGTTTTGATAATTTGTTGAACGATTTTTTGACCGTCTATAGCGGCGGATACAATTCCTCCCGCGTAACCTGCTCCTTCCCCGCATGGATATAAATTTTGAATTTCAGGATGCATTAAGGTTTGTGAATGTCTTGGAATACGAACGGGCGCAGAAGTTCGCGTCTCTACTCCCACCATCACTGCTTCATTCGTAAAATAAGGTCTCATTTTTTTACTTAATCGCATAAAAGCCTCAGATAATTTTTGGGTGATTATTTTAGGCATCCAGTCTCGTAAATTAGAACTCGTTAAACCCGGAAAGTAAGAAGATTGAAGCAGGTTTGGGGATAGTTTATTTTGAGTAAAATCTACCATTCTTTGGGCAGGTGCTTTTAGATTGCCGCCCCCAGCTTCATACGCATGTTGCTCTATTGCTTTTTGAAAAGCTAATAAAGAAAAAGCTCCTAATTTTTGGTAGGATTTAGGTAAATCCTCTAATCTAACTTCAACGACAATTCCAGCGTTACTGTAAGGATTATTTCTGCGGGATGGAGACCATCCATTGGTTACGATTTCATGGGGATTAGTAGCGCAGGGAGCAATGATTCCCCCTGGACACATACAAAAAGAATAAACCCCTCTTCCTTGAACCTGTTCCACCCAACTGTAAGACGCAGGCGGCAAATATTCAGGGCGTTCCTTACAATGATATTGCATCTGGTCAATCAAAAGTTGAGAATGTTCTATTCGAATTCCCATCGCTAATGGCTTGTAATCCAACAAAATACTATGTCTATGACAAAGTTCATAAATATCTCTTGCAGAATGTCCCGTAGCTAAAATTACCGCTTTACCATGAATTTTATCTCCTTTTTGTGTAATAACTCCTTTAATAATTTGCTTGTCTAAAATAAAATCAGTAACTTTGGTTTCAAACCAAAATTGACCGCCATAATGGATTATCGTTTTACGTATATTTTCAATAATTTGAGGGAGTTTGTTAGTTCCTATATGCGGATGCGTATCAACCAAAATATCAGAGGAAGCACCGTGATAAACCAATAAATTTAAAATTTCTTCAATATCTCCCCGCTTATGGGAACGTGTATATAATTTACCATCCGAGAAAGTACCTGCTCCGCCCTCCCCAAAACAGTAATTACTTTCTGTATTTACAATTCCTTTTTTATTGATTAAAGCTACGTCTCTACGCCTTTTAGAAATTTCTTTACCTCTTTCAATCACAATGGGTTTAAGGCCGAGTTGTAAACATTTTAAACTTGCAAATAATCCCGCAGGACCCGCCCCAACAATAATAATTTCCGGCTGTCGTTGAACATTTTGATATTGGGGCTCAAAAATAGGAGATCGATAGCTATTGGGTTCACCAATATAGATTTTCAAATGGGTTTTTATGATTTTACTTCGAGCATCAATTGACCGTTTTAATATTACTACGTCATTTTCTAATGAAGGGATAAGTCCTTGGGAGAGTAAATATTTTTTTAGTTTAAGTAAATCAAAACCTAACTCGGCGATAGTAGTAATATCAATGATTTTCAAGAGAATTTTTTGAGCAAAAATAGTGAAAAAGCTATTTACTTTTGTTCAAGCAAAATTCTACGGAAACAAATTTACATTTTTTTTGCTATTTACAAATTTAACAAGTAATTTTGCGTTCTAAAAAAGGAAAGATGTTTATTAACCAAGAAATTAAAAAAGAAATATTTAAAGACTACAGTCCACGAAAAGACATAAAAGACACCGGCTCTCCTGAAAGTCAGATTGCATTATTTACTTATAGAATTGAATATCTAACCCATCATTTGAAGGAACATCCCAAAGATAATTCTACGAAGCAAGGACTTTTAAAACTGGTAGGTAAGAGAAGAGCCTTGCTTGACTACCTAAAAAGGAAAGATATTCAAAGATACCGTAATATTATTGAGAAGTTAGGTATCCGTCGTTAATTTCGTAAAGTTTACATGAATATTACGCAAAAAACGATAACCTTAACAGATCAAAGCATAATTGAGTTAGAAACGGGGAAGTTAGCGAGGCAGGCAGATGGCTCGGTTACGTTAAAGTTAGGGAACAACATACTATTTGCTTCGGTTTGCGCAAATAAAGAAATCAACCCTGAGGTAGATTTTTTACCATTATCCGTTGAATATCAAGAAAAATATTATGCAGTAGGTCGTTTTCCGGGGGGATTTTTCAAGCGGGAAACCAAACTAAATGAACGTGAAATATTAACTTCTAGAATTGTAGACAGGACATTACGTCCTATGTTTCCTGAAGATTATCATGCTGAAATACAGGTTATTATTTATACATTATCTTTGGACCGCCAGGTACAACCGGATGCATTAGCAACGATAGCGGCTTCTGCCGCTTTAATGGCTTCTGATATACCATTTCCAGATCCCGTTGCAACAGTAAGAGTTATACGTGATAAAAATCAGCAGTTTGTCATAAATCCAACTTTTGGACAGATGGACGGTTGTGATTTGGATTTGATGGTAGGGGGTACAGCGGACTCTATCGTCATGGTAGAAGGGGAAATGCGTGAGGTTTCTGAAGAAGTGATGTTGGAAGCCCTAAAAATTGCTCATCGTGAAATTCAGATTATTTGTAAAGCATTAGCAGAATTCCGAAGTGCAGTAGGTAAAAAAACACGCGAATATGAAAAACCCGCTTTCTCCCAAGAATTCTATCAAGATATTTACAATAGAGCCGCCCAACCTCTGTACGAAATAGCTTCCTCTGCTCTATCAAAAGAACAAAGAAAAGATGCCTTTAAAAAACTTAAAGAAGATATTTTAAATTTTTATAAACAACAGAACCCTGAATTCAATCAAGAATTTGAATTTAATCAGCATTTTCATAGCATAGAAAAAGATATCGTTCGGAAACTTATTTTAAACGAAAATAAACGTTTAGATGGTAGAAAATTAGATGAGATACGTCCGATTTGGTGTGAGGTAGGATGTTTACCGCAAGTTCATGGTTCCGCTATTTTTACAAGAGGCGAAACCCAAAGTTTATCTACCGTAACGCTTGGCTCCAAATTAGACGAACAGACTGTGGATACCGTTTCGGAGGAAACCTCAAAAAGTTTTATGCTTCATTATAATTTTCCTCCTTTTTCAACGGGAGAAATTAAACGTCTTGGTCCTCAATCTCGTAGAGAAGTTGGGCATGGAAATTTAGCAGAACGTTCACTAAAAGTAGTGGTTCCTGATAATAACGAATATACAATTCGGGTAGTATCCGAGATATTAGAGTCGAATGGTTCCAGTTCTATGGCCACTGTCTGTGCAGGTTGTTTAGCTTTGATGGATGCAGGCATACAAATCAAAGGTCCCGTATCAGGTATTGCAATGGGACTCATCACAGACGGAGAAAAATTTGCTGTATTATCCGACATTCTCGGTGATGAGGACCATCTGGGTGACATGGACTTCAAAACCGCAGGAACGCCCAAAGGGTTAACGGCTTGTCAAATGGATATTAAAATTCGCGGGTTAAGTTTTGAAATTCTTCACCAAGCTTTGATGCAAGCTAAAAAAGGAAGGGAATATATATTATCCCAAATGTTACAAACGCTTCCCGAGCCACGCAAGGAATTGTCCCCCTTAGCCCCAAGAATTGAAAAACTAACTATCCCCGTTAATACTATTGGTGCGGTAATTGGGCAAGGAGGTAAAACTATTCAAGAAATTCAACGTGTTACAGGTACTACTATCCATATCGAAGAAGTTAATAATGCGGGCCTAGTAACAATATCTTCTCCCGATTTGAACGCACTTAAAAATGCTTTAAAATGGGTTAAAGGTTTAACCAGTGTTCCTGAAATAGGGGATATTTTTGATGGCAAAGTAAAAGGATTTGGTAAAGATGGTGCTTTTATAGAGCTTTTCCCCGGAAAAGAAGCTTGGCTTCATATCTCCGAAGTCTCTCACCAGCGGATTAACTCCGTAGAGGAAGTTATTAAATTAGGAGAAGAGTTTCCCGTCAAAGTTATTCAAGTAGACCTTAAAACAAATAAATTAAGAGTCAGTAGAAAAGCTTTGATAAGTAAAGATAATTCCTCTAATTCAGAATTTCAAGCACCAAAAAAAAATGTGTTTGAAAATAAAAACAAAAAGTAGTTTAGCATAAAAGCATCAATAGGTAATAGTAAGTAGGAGTTCGCTTTGCATATTGTAAGCTTCCTATATAAAACTACCATTTAGGAAATCGTAATTTTGGTATTTGGGTTATGTTCATTACTTAACGACCTTTGATTTAAGTGGAAGTGTATCTATAAGTGCATCCGCGTAAGGACTAATTATTTTGGATGGGTAATCTAACAGTAAATTCCGTTTTACCAGGTTGGCTTGTGAAAGTAATATCACCATTGTGTTTTTCTATAATTTTTTTACATATACCTAGTCCAAGTCCTGTTCCTTCACCTTGCTTTTTAGTAGTAAAGAAGGGTTCAAAGATTTTATTTTGAATTTCTGGTGGTATGCCAGGTCCTGAATCTGAAATTTTTACTTCTACATGCCCGTTATTTTTATGAGCTTCTATGGTTAGGCTTCCCTGATAGTTCATAGCTTGCAAGGCGTTCGTTATAATGTTAGTCCATACTTGATTAAGTTCATCAGCCCAACCTTTCAAAAGGGGTAAATCTTCATCAAATTTAGTTTGTAAATGTATACCATGTTTCATTTGATTATGGTAAAGTACGAGGATAGTTTGTAGATTTTGAACTAAATCAAAAGGTTGAGCCTCCTCCGTTTGAGCTTTATAAGAATAATTTTTGAGTGCGAAAATAATTTTACTTGTTTTTTGTACTGCTGTTTGGGTATTGGTTAGATTTAATTTCATTTTACCAACAGCACTCAATATTTCCATTATCTGAGGATTACTTTCAATTTTCTTAAACAAAGGAACCAGTGAATCTAAATTTTCATAGACACCAATTTTTACTAATTCAGTAGCTAATGTAGAAGCATTAGTAACTCCTTGATTTTCCAAAAATTCAGATACTATTTTTTTAAATTGTCTTTCTTCGCGAGAAGTTAAGATATTCGTGTTATTTAGAATTTGCGTAAGCATTTTTTGAAGTTCTAGATTTTCTTCGTGATTAAGTTGATGGGAAACCTCTAGTAATGATTGAACAATAGTGGGAAGTAATCGCAATGAATTGGTATTAGCGGCGTTGATGGCACCTAAAGGCGTATTGATTTCATGAGCAACTCCCGCAATTAATTGCCCTAAAAATGCCAATTTTTCAGATTGAATTAATGAAGTCTGTGTTTCTTGTAATTCTTTCAAAGAGTTTTCCAAATCTTCTTTCACTTTCATCAAGTGGTCATTTACAGCTTGTAATTCTTCAGCATTTTGTCTTAATTCTTCTTCTGAAGCTAAAAGTTCCTCATTCTTTTGTTTGATTTCGTATTCTTGTAATTTTTGTTGGGTAATATCTCTAACACTGGCTTGTAAAACAGGTTCACCGAACCAGGTAAAAGCACTTAAAAGAACGGTTGCAGGGAAGGTAGAACCATCACTACGTTTATATGTCCACTCAAAAAAAGCAGTACCTTGGGTCATTGCTTCATGAATAATAGCTAAAGCCGCTTTTTGAGATGTTTCTCCATTATTCTGATATTCAGGGCTCAAATCATACGGCGTTTTTCCTATGATTTCTTCTTTCTTTTTAAATCCAAATAGTTCTACTGCTGCTTGATTACATTCAATAAATCCTTTGTCATTTAATATGAAAAGCGCATCACGTGAGGATTCAAAAATAGCTTTAGATTGCTCTGCTAAATTTTGGGCAATTTCTTTTTGAACATTAACTTCTTTTAAGGCATCCTTTAATTGATAAGAAATTTCTTCTATTTCATTTAAAGTGGATTGTAGTTTAAGTTCAGATTTGTCTGAAATATCCGAAAAAATCTTCGTTAATAAAATTACTATAAGGTGATTTATAGCCCAATTTATTTTAGTCAATGTGTCATAATTTTTAAAGTATAAATAGCCCGAATAGACACTCATACCAAAAGATAGAAGTACTAACGGAAAAATATATTGTTTTTCAGTTTGTTTATCTAATAGAAGAAAAGGCAATACTGAAGCAACAAAAAAGAAAAATAATACAGGACCCGATTGGTTTTCAGCAAAATTAAAAATTATGAAAATATGAACATTCGTCCAAAAGGTTAATAGTAGTTTACTAGCAAGGTAAAACTTTCTCGCAAATAAAATTAAACAAATAAGATAAATGATAGTAGTTACACTCAAATAGGGCAGTAAATACGTTTTATTAGATAAAAAAGCAAGAGGAATATAGAATAACATAGTAAGAATACCAATAACATTGGTATTCAAGGTCATTATTAACTTTTTCTTATAATTTTCTTTAAATTCACTTTTTTCAATTTGGCGTAAAAGTACGTTTATCATTATCATCGATAATTTTTTCAGGATGCAAATATATAAAAAAATTACGTTTCAGAATATAATTATGGAGTATTTTGTATGCCTAAAAAGCTTTGTAAGGTTATTATAATATTGTTATTTTTGCACGATTTTGCTTATTTAGGTGTTAATACTGGTTGAGTAATATGCAATCCTCAATAGAAGACAAGACAAAAGTTCGATTAACGAAAGAAAATTTATCTTCTGTTAAATTCTTTTTACCTTTCTTTAGACCATATATTGGTTGGTTTTTAATAGGGATGCTATGCCTTTTACTATCTACTGCGACCTCGCTGGTATTTCCTTATGCAATAGGAAATATATTAGATGTTTCTATGCAAAAACAAGGTTCAGATTTTACCCAATCAATGTATGATTTAGCATGGTTTATGTTCTTGATACTAACCTTACAAGCAATTTTTTCTTTTTTTAGAATAATTACTTTTACCAAAGTTTCTGAGAATGTAATTGCTAATATACGCAAACAACTTTATAGTCACCTTATTCAGATGGATATGCATTTTTTTCATCAACAGCGGGTAGGAGATTTAAATAGTCGTCTGACAGCAGATTTATCTCAAATTTCAGATACTTTTATTTTAACGCTTCCTGAGCTTTTGCGTGGTATCATCAACCTAATTATTGGAATAATAGTGATATTTTGGATTTCTACGCAATTAACTTTGGTTATGTTAGTTAGTTTTCCCATAGTAATTGTAGGAGCAATAATTTTGGGTAAATATATTAAAAAGCTCTCTAAACAAGTTCAAGATGAATTAGCGAATACCTCAACTATAGCCCAGGAGACATTTTTAGGAATTTTAAACGTGAAAACTTTTACGAATGAGAGCTATGAACAAAAAAGATATTCCGCATCGGTTGATAAAGCGGTAAAATTAGCGTTAAGAGCCTCTTGGTTTCGGGCGGCTTTTGCTTCTTTCATTATTTTTTGTTTATTTGGAGCTATCATCCTAATAGTTGGATACGGAGCATATTTAGTTCAGAATAAGACCATTAGTGTAGGAAACCTTACTCAATTTGTGATTTATACGGTCTTTGTGGGAGCGGCATTAGGGGGATTTAGCGAATATTATGCACAAATACAAAAAACATTAGGGGCAACACAAAGAGTAAGAGAGTTATTCCACGAAGTTCCCGAAGCTTTACAAATAGAACAAATTGGAGTAATTGATGAAGGAAATCTTCGATTTGATGATATTTATTTTACGTATCCTTCACGCCTAGATTATCCGGTTTTACAAGGAGTTAGTTTTGAAATGAAAGCAGGAGAGGTTACTGCATTGGTAGGGCAAAGTGGGGCTGGCAAATCCACTATCGCACAATTATTAATGCGTCTCTACGAACCTCAAAGGGGTCAAATCCTACTAAATGATAAGCCTATTCGAGAATTCTCTCTTTCAGAATGGCGTAAACTAATCGCTATTGTACCGCAAGATGTTTTACTGTTTGGGGGTACTATCCTAGAAAATATTTTATATGGAAAATTAAATGCAACGACCGAAGAGGTTTACCATGCCGCAAAACTAGCGAATGCTCACGAATTTATCATGAGTTTTCCTGAGGGTTACAACACTATCGTAGGAGAGAGAGGGGTCAAATTATCAGGGGGACAAAGACAACGCATAGCGATTGCAAGAGCTTTACTCAAAAATCCTAAAATTCTTATCTTAGATGAAGCTACTTCCTCCCTAGATTCCGAGTCGGAACATTTAGTGCAAGAAGCATTAAATACGCTTATGAAAGGTCGTACGACGCTCATCATTGCCCATAGATTGTCTACTATCAAAGCGGCGCATCAAATTTTAGTTTTACAGAATGGTAAAATCATTGAAAAAGGTACGCATCAAGAACTTGTACAAAATACTCATAGTGCTTATTTTAAACTCGCAGAGCTTCAATTCCACTGAGTTACAAGTTAATGTCTAAATTAAAAGTCTTTTATACCGATCACTACGAAGTAGAACTTCCTGAGGGTCATCGTTTTCCTATGTTTAAGTATCGTTTGTTACGAGAAACCTTGCTATTACAAAATATTCTATCTATCAATGATTTAGAACCTACTCCTTTGTTAGATGAATATGTACTTACTTTTGCTCATACACAAGATTATATCAACAAAGTAAAGCATTGTCAATTAGAAAGAAATTTAGAGAGATTATCGGGTTTTCCGCAGTCTGAGAGAATGTATATACGTTCTTTGGCTTCGGTTTGTGCAACGATTTTAGCAACAGAGCATGCTTTGAATTACGGTATTGCGGCAACGATTTCTGGAGGTACACATCATGCCTTCCCTGACCACGGTGAAGGTTTCTGTGTTTTTAATGATGTTGCAGTCGCAATTAACTATTTTAAACACCAAAAAAAAATTAAACGCCCCTTTATCATTGATTTAGATGTCCATCAAGGAAATGGTACGGCTTTTATTTTTCAAAATGACCCCCATACTTTTACTTTTTCTTTTCATGGAGAAAAAAACTATCCTTTCCGTAAAGAAAAATCAGATTTTGATTTAGGGTTTCCCCCTCATACACAAGATGGCTTTTATCTTTTTAATTTACAGTTATATCTATCAGAATGTATTGAAAGGCATAAGCCTGATATTTTATTTTACAATGCTGGTGTTGATGTTATCAAGGAAGATAAGTTAGGGAGTTTAGATTTAAGTTTTGATGGCTGTTTAGAGCGGGATATGATAGTATTTCATTTAGCAGAAAAGAAAGAACTACCTATAGTGGTAGTAATGGGAGGGGGATATGCTAATCCCATAAATCCTACTATTCAAGCTCAATTGAACTTATTCCAAGAAATGAAACGTTTTAGACTGTCCTGAAATACCTAAAATTCAGAAACCCTACCTAGAGAGGTAGGGAGAATCATTGAATGCGTGACAATAAGAGATATTTTAATATTCATCTTCATTGAAGAGAAAGTCTTCTTTGGTGGGGTAGTCGGGCCAAATCTCTTCAATATTTTCGTAGGGCGTGTCATCGTCAGGAAGTTCTTCCAGATTTTCAACTACTTCCATCGGACAGCCCGTTCTCAACGCATAATCAATTAATTCTTCTTTGGTTGCAGGCCATGGCGCATCCTCAAGATGTGAAGCTAATTCTAATGTCCAGTACATATTCTTACGATAATTGAATTTTTCGCAAAAATAAAATTTTTGTTTTATTAAATAACAAACTCTTTTGAAAAATTGTTCATGAATCAAATAGATATTGTTCTATTGCTATTTAAATTTTTTTGTAACTCTTCTATCAAAGTTTCGGAAGCCTCCACTAAGGGTAATCTTACAAATCGTTCACATATTCCTAATATTTCTAAGCAAGCTTTTACTCCGACAGGATTTCCTTCCTTAAACAATGCTATCATCAATGGTAACATTTCATAGTGCAATTTACGAGCTTCATCAAATGCCTGATTTAACGCTAAGTCTATCATTTTTTTAAAAGGCTGTGGCATTATGTTACCAATTACCGAAATCACTCCATGATAACCACAAGCTAATAAAGGCAAAGCCATTGTGTCGTCCCCTGCTAATAATGCAAAATTTTTTGGAGCTCGCGAGGCTAATATCATTGATTTATTCATGTCATTTACAGCATCTTTTACACCCACAATATTAGGTATCTCGGATAGTCGTAAAATCGTATCTACATGAATTTCGCTGGCAGTCCTTCCTGGTATATTGTACAAGATAATAGGCTTAGGACTAGATTTTGCCAAATATTCATAATGAACAAAAATCCCCTTTTGAGTAGGTTTGTTGTAATAGGGAGAAACTGATAAATAACCACTAAAATTAAATTTTGCATCAAATTTTTCTATTTTCTTGGATAGTTTCAATGTATCATTCCCTCCACATCCTAGCCATATAGGAATGTCCTTAGCTTTTTCAATTACCGCTTGTAGTACTTCATTTACTTCCTCAGTAGTTAAAGTAACACTTTCTCCCGTTGTACCATTCACTACTAAATAATCTACTCCCGCATCGACTAAAAATTGTACTAAACGCTCTAGTCCGTGAAAATCAATTTTTTTTTGTGCGTTAAATGGAGTTACTATCGCTACTCCAAGTCCTTTTAATTCTGATAGCATTTTACTCAATTACAATTTTAAACCATTCATTTTCTATTTTGAGCAGGTAAACCCCTTTTGACCAATCTGATAAATTAAGAGATAAGATTTCGGAGGTATTCCAACTTTGTTGTATTAGCTTTTGCCCTTGTAAATTCAATACTTCTACTTGCCTATATCCTAATGAAGATAGCATTCTTAAAGTAAGAATTCCCGAAGTAGGGTTAGGAAAAATTTCCAGTTGATTTTTGAAAGCGTTGTGAATATGAACAGCAGGATTAACGACGATAGTTTTAGTAATTGTATCGGAGCAAGTTCCATTAGAGACAATTAAGGTTAAGGTATAGGTACCAGGTGCAGGGTATTGATAAAAACCTGTTCTGTTTGTAGAACCGAAGCCATTACCAAAGTTCCATATCCAGGAAGTTGCTCCTTGTGTACTATCCGCAAAAAACAAAGTATCCGCAGTAGTCAAGGTATCTTTATGGATAAAGTAGTTAATATTCAACGGATTAAAGATAGTAACCATAATCTCATCGGATTTAGAGCAACCTGCAGAATCAAAAACGATTACGATGTAAGTACCAGAGGCATTTACTTGAATGATAGGAGATGTAGCATTATTAGACCATAAATAGGAAGCGGCACCTTGTGTAGTCGCATCTAATGTAGTTACCCCACAACTTGTAATATCAGGACCTAAATCTACTGTCAAAGAAGAACCATTCAATATACATTGGTATTTCAATTTGGCTTGTTGTGCATTTTGTTGTAATTCCGACAAACTATTTCCTGAAACTATGGCATAAGCTACTAATGCAGAGTCCAATGGCAAGATGGTCAAAGGACCAACAGAAAGAAAATGATATGTATCTGTTCCAGAACCTGATAATCCAGCACTTGAAGAATCTGTTCCCGAAGTGATGGCTAACAGCTTATTCGCTTTGGTAAAAGGGAAATTTCCTGCATAAGCATCTTTTACATAGCATCCCGTTGTATATTGGTCATCTGTTAAATGCACAATTCCTACATATTCAGGGTAATTTGCATCGGAGCTATAAGTATAAACCATTTTTGTGGTAGTATCGTATTCCGAACGGTTATTATTAGGGTTACCGATATCAAAATCAGCAAAAACTCCGAAATAAACGCTGTCATGAATAGAAAAATTATTATTTCGTATGGCAAGTTGTTGAATAATAAATTTATCAGTAGAAAAAGCCCAAGTTTTTTGGTTGACAGAATAATTTAAGGGGTCAGGGTTACCATTATCGTTGAATGCGGTTTGTACTTCCTGATTAGCTACTAAACCAGGTGAAATAAGAACAGCGGATTGCGTATTCAGGAAGTCATTAGAAGAACCGAAACCGCCAGTTCTCATGTTATCAGAAATTTTACCACTGGTTTTCCTGCCGATTAAAATAGCTCCTTCAAACAAATGTTGTTTTCCTTCGTATAACCATCCAAGACCTAACGTATTATTAGGGTAATCCACATATCCCAATTTTCCATTATCTATGATAGAAGTTTGGACAAAATTGGTTGTAATATTTGCATAAGTTGGATTGATAACAAATTCATAGTACTCAAAATCGTTATAGGTGCCATCTAGGTATTGAATAGTAATAAACGCATTGTAATTAGCAGGGACGTTGTTAGCGATTTTAATAATGAAAGGTAAGGTATTACTTTTGATACCTAATGTAGGGATAGCCCCCAAATTACGAGTAGCAGTTTGAACAGTGATATAAGGGTCATTAGAAATGACCGTTGCAGTTAAATTGATAGTGGGAGATAGAAAGTTCTTAAATACACCTGTGATACGAATACTATCACCACTTTGAGGGATATTGTTGTTACCATCCACAAAAACCATATTTTGAATACGTACAGCGGGAGAAGTGATATTAAGAGCTTTAAACATATTTACACGTCCGTTGCCGAGAAGTCCCGCGAAACTGGGGTTAATAGCATCTATATTATCACAAGAAATACGTAATTGCTGAGCAACCTGTTCTGCGGTGAAGTTCGGATTTTGGGATTTAATGAGAGCGGCTACTCCTGCGGCAATCGGTGAAGAAAAAGAAGTATAATTTTCAGCCAATTGAGTATAAGAATCTTGATAAGCAGTAGTTTTAGAGGTACCGGGAGCCATTACAGTAATGTGCCTACCATAAGAAGAGATACTACCTTTTTGGTCAGCACTATTAGTTGCGCCGACAGCCACTACGACAGGATAAGCGGCGGGATATAGTTTTTGGGTATTATTATTATTCCCTGCGGCGGCAATGACAGTAGCATTTCGGTTATAAGTTGCATAATTTACGGCATCTTGCCCCAAAAAACTATAAAAAGAGCCTCCCCAAGAACAATTAATAACTTGACAGCCCCTATCTGCCGCATAAACAATTCCTTCGTATCCTGCGATAATGCTATTTCCGTAATCTTCACCAGCTACTTTGATAGGCATAAAACGACAGTTAAATCCTACACCAGCTATTCCGATACCGTTATCTGTAGTAGCAGAAGAAAAACCTGCCACGCTGGTTCCATGATGCAAACTGGGCAAAGTAGCATTTGGGTCATTATCAGGGGTAAAGACTCCGTTAGTACCAGGACCCACTAAATCCCAACCATGAAAATTATCTACAAAACCATCGTTATCGTCATCTATACCATTGATAGGATCTAACCAATTGTAAGCCACATTATCCACCAAATCAGGGTGATCCCATTGAATTCCGTTGTCAACAATACCTATTTTTAAATTGGTATCTCCCTTAGAAATATTCCAACCCAGCCTTGCTTGAATATTGTTAATCCAATATTGATTTGCTGTATCGGGGTCATTAGGGTCATAAAGTAACTGATGAATATAGCGAGGCTCAGCGTAAACTACCAAACCAGACTTTTGCAATTGCCTTACAATCAGCTCAACAGGATAAGACTTATCAAAAAAAAGTTCATAAATATTAGATAAATCCACTAATTTTGAATTAAGTTCAAAACGGAGCGGTTTATGGTTAGGAAAAACTTTTTGAATAGTAGAATTTTTAAGAATAGGAATTTGGGAGCCTATCAATTGCTGAATTTCTGTTATAGAATGATGTTTATCCTTCCACTTTAAAATAACTCTTCCCTGCATAAAATCCTGACTTTTAAGGGAGAACACAGAAAGCAAGAGAACAAAGAAAATCCAATTTTTCATGAACCTGTAAATAAAGCACGAATATAAAGGGTTTATTTGAAATTTACAATAGGATAAACTGATTTGCTTGGATATCTTTATCCTGAGAAGTTAATACCAGACTATAAAGTTCGTGTATACAAAATTATAAAATTCTTGAATTTCTTTAATTTTGTGCTATGAAAACCGTTTTCTTCCCATATGGAGTAAGTAACTTTGAAGAATTAGTTACTGATAATTTTATTTTTGTAGATAAAACTCCTTTTCTTGAAAAATTAGAATTACATAAAGAAAAAAAGGTCTCCTTCTTACGCCCTCGCCGCTTCGGGAAAAGCCTTTGGCTCTCCGTTTTAGAATACTACTACGATATCAATCAAAAACATAAATTTGACAAACTTTTTGGTAAATACTACATCGGTCAAAATCCTACTCCTCTACGAAATGCTTTCCGTATCCTTAAATTTGATTTCAGCGGCATTGATGCC
>CALLNY010000102.1 GCA_938005475.1 uncultured Bacteroidia bacterium
ATTAAACATTTGAAAATAAATTATGTAAATGGTTTTCTATGTGGTTTTGTGCAAGTTCACAATATTTTAACGATTTGTCTATACAAATGAACTTTCTATTGGTTTTTAAGGCTACGACACCAACAGTTCCGCTTCCCGCAAAAGGGTCTAAAACAACATTCTCTTGATAGGAATAAAATTTAATCAACCTGTAAACTAACTCCTCAGGAAAGGGAGCTGGGTGTCCTTTTGGCTGGGTTTGTGGCTTTATTGCCCAAAAAGAGTTAGAAAATTCTATAAACTCTTCTTTGGTAATATCAATTTTGTTTTTATCACCTTCCAATTTTCTGCTTTTTTTCGAAAATACTAGTATAAATTCGTATGGTTGTACAACATAAGGGTTACTCGGACTTTTCCAACTTCCCCATGCTGTTCGTTTTGAAATACTTTGTTTATACCACAAAATATCTCCCCGCATAATATAACCGAGTTTTCTCATCTGATTAACCACATCACAAAAAAGGGGTTGATATTCACCTTCTGCAGTTACACTTGGTACATTTACGCAAATTCTACCACCTTGTACCAAAATTCTATAACATTCAAGCCAGGTATTTTCTAAAAATTCTAAATATTGCTTGTATGGCAAAAGGTCATTATGGTTTTCATACGGAATACCTACGTTGTAAGGAGGCGAAGTAATAATCAAATGCACTGAATTTTCAGGCATTTTTTTCATTACCTCAATGGTATCGCCACAAATTACTTTATTTACAAAACTTTGATTATCAATATTTTATAAATCATTAAGGGTTATAATCCCGCTTTTATTTTGTCCATTTCTTGGCGTTTCTATATTCATTATATCAAGTTTAGAGTATTTTTGCAAAGTTACGCTTTTTTAGGTTTTCTTAAAATTGCCCATAACGTTTTCGGGCTTGGCGTTCGGACGTGATTGAACAGGTCAGTAGTCCAATGGAAAATATCCAATGTTAGTAATTTGTGCAATTCATTTTTTATTGGTTATTGTTTTGAGCAGGTAGAGTACAGATTACACCCACATGGTATATACTTCACTGTCAACCAAGCACAAATGTTGATACAAGCACTGCACTTGATTTAACCACGTCAGCCCCCATTGCGGCAAACGGCTGTTAGCGGTAGGTTTTCTTTTCTGTTGTTGTGTTTCGAGTATTGTCATATACAGTTGTGCCAAGTTGTTGTGTCTTTAGAACCTCTAATTATTCTAAATTGACCGTTGCCATTAAATGCTACAATTAGATAATTTCCCCTTTGCCAAAATCCTTTTGCAACTGCAAGAACATTGTTCCAGTTCTTGTTCAGAAGTGGTTGGTGTTCTATTGGATTTGGATGTCCGGGTGAACTAAATTCTTGTTTACTTGTCCCAGTTACACCAGACCATGATGAAATTTGAAAACTCCCCTTTGAAATTGAATTTTTTAGTCCAACTGCATAAGCTGGATTAAGTGATTGATAATAACTGCTTACTGCCCAAGTTGTCCGTGTTGCGTTGTATGGACTTGTGCCTTTTGTCAAAGCGTTTTGAATTGGAAAAATAAATACGTTATCGTATGGTGTCGTTGGATTAACAAATTCAGCAGCCATTGCATCTAAGTCATCAGGTAATAGTCTTGAAGAGTTTGGAGGACTAACTTCTTTTAATGTTTCTCCATTTTGTGATTCTGATAGACCGTCAAATATTGCAGATTCAATTAAGTCAGCAACATTATTGTCTGTCGGCAAGTTATGTGCAAGGATAATCCATTCAACATCTTCATTATTATTCCAAATGTCTAATATACGAATGACTTTACTGCTCATTTGTTTAAACGGTATTGAAGAATTTAAGCAATTGTCTGCTTCATTAAAGTGTTCAAATACTCTATCATTTATTCCTTGCCCAACATAAAATATTTTTCCGTCCCTCGGGTCACGTAATCTTTGAAATTAAATTCTTTAATTTCGTTCCAAACCCTGCCGCCATCGTAAAATGGCACCAAATCAAAAGCAAAAGTTGTGCCATTTTTTTCCTGAAATTCCGTCATATGCCAAAGTCGGAACAAAACCCTGCTCTTGCAATCCTCTTTATATCAGTTCAGCAATTCTTGTATCGTCTTCTATAATTAAAATATTCATCATTGCAAAGTTACATTTTCAATTTTAACGGTCATTATGTGCGTTGGCAAAATTGGCTCTTTTGGCATTGCGAAGCGTTGGGTTTGTTTGTCGGGCAAAACCAAATGTGCTAATGTGGGCTGGCATAAAAGCTTCAATTTTTTGTGCCGTGGGAAAATTTTTTTTAACCATTTGGGTCGGCTTGAGTGTTGGCAAAGTCAAGTCGGTTTGTGTCAAGTTATAGCGAAATTGTCTCCCGAGTTTTGGTCATCTGTTGGTGGTCGTGTCGGTTCTTTACGCTTGCTGGTAACGGCAGCCTCCCGCTAAAGCGGGACAAGTTGTGAAAAAACTTATCGTTATCAACACAAGCTGTTTGTTATTTATAAGACAAAAATACAAAAAAATGAGTTACGATTATCTTTGAAAAAAATAATTCCATGCATCACATACAACCTAAAAACCGCCACCAGATGGAGTTTACAAGTTTGGAAGATGTAATAGAAAACGATAATGCGGTACGATTTATAGACGCCTTTGTAGATAAATTAGAGTTAACCAAATTAGGCTTTACCTTAAACACACTCAAACAAGAAGGACGTCCATCGTATGAAAGCAGTGTGTTTTCATTGCTTGATAAATTTTGCAGTAGTTATTGCTCCATTTTCATCAAAAATTGTCAATAAATAAATTCCTTTCGATAATTTATTAATTGAAATTTTAATATCTATGTTGTCATAGATTTTTTCTTTAAAACAAATTTCACCAGTTGAATTATAAATTATAATATTAAAGTTTTTATTTTCTTGAGGTAAAATTACGTTTATAAAGTTAGATGTCGAATTAGGATAGATTTTAATTTCTTTACTAGTAGTTTCTTCATTGATTGATGAAAGATTACAATTTAATGAATGAGAAATGAAAAAATTCCATATCAAATCAGTTGCGTTTAAAGATATTGAAGGTGGATCACCATTTGCTGTTTGGTTCCCACCTGGCCCAGGAATGTCCGCCATCTGAAGTTGAGTAAACGAATACTTCTGAACAACTGCTACAGTTCGTCCAACCTTTTCCCACTACGCCATTCTGATTATAAATTATATTCCAAGATCCCAAACAACTGTCAATATTTGCCCAAATATTTATTACAGAATCAATCGGGGGTAGCCTTCATAGAATTTATTTACTGTCTATTCGTCTATTTACTATCTATTCGTTATATCTTTAAGGTAATCCTTTCATAAAATTAAATTTTTAATATTTAGAATTTTTCTAAATTTATTCCTATTCTTTGAAATTCCTTAATTATTTGCACATATTCTTCCTTTAAAATCTCGGCATCCAACACAACTTCGTTTTCATTAAATTCCTGTGACGTTAACTCGTAAGAAAAGGATTCGATGACTTGATAAAAAAGATGTAATTGGGAAATAGGTACTTTGACTTTTAAATTAAGTTTGGGAATATATTTTTCAAGTTTAGTATGCTGGATAGCGAGTTCTGCGGCGGTTTCATAAGCCTCAATCAGCCCAGATACACCGAGTTTAGTTCCTCCAAAGTATCGAACAACTGCAATTAAAACATCCGAAATTTCATAAGAAACAATTTTACGGTAAATTGGCATACCTGCTGAGTAAGTAGGCTCTCCTGAGTCATTTGCCCGAAAAGTAGGTTTATCAAATCCTAAACGCCATGCATAACAAATATGCGTAGCATCGTAATATTTTTTTTGTAGCTTTTTTAATTCCCTCTCAATCTCTGTAATAGACCGAAATGGAAAAAGAAAAGATAAAAATTTAGAGTTCTTACTTTTATAAAACCCTTCCGAAGTTTTCAAAGGATAAAAAATAGGATTTTTATCTTGCATTAATATTTTGTAGCAAAATTAGAACTACATCCCGAAATTTTTCGTATAATTGAAAAAATAACCAATTATTGTGAAAAATTACTATCAAATTTTAGGGGTTATGCCGCATGATTCTCCCGAAACCATTAAAAAAGCGTATCGGAAATTGGTTATGCAGTATCATCCTGACCTCCACCCCGAACAGAATAAGAGTAATACGCTTATGCTTCAAGAAATCAATGAAGCCTTTGCTGTATTATCAGACCCCGAAAAAAAAAGAATTTATGATTTACGCCTTTACAGTTACTTACAACGCTTAAAAAATGTTAATTCTCATAAGATTAATGACCCAACTCCCTCTACCTCGTTTCAAGCATCTAAAAATTATACTAAAAAAGTTTATATCAGAAGAAATTTGCGTTACCAACATAAAAACTATGACCCCAACTCAAAATTTATAAAATCCAAAGACTTTATTGCGCCATTATTGATTATCGCTCTTCTTACTATACTTGCTTTTTATATTCGCTTTAAAAATGAAGCCTATAAAATAGAACCTTTCCAAAAATCTTCTATCAAAATTGATATTTATTCTGTTAATTTGAGTGGAAAATTATCCAGCGCTTACTTACCCAATGATTTTTTTGACTACACCCAAATTACTCAGCTAGATTTGTCTAACAATCAATTAACTTACCTATCTCCAAAATTTGGTAACCTAAAAAATTTAAGAGCACTTAACTTAAATAATAACTTAATTACACATCTCAATGATGGTTTTACTACAATGAAAAACATGGTTTATTTAAATCTAAGTAACAATCCACTGAACGAATTCCCCGAAGAAATATTGTATATGGAAAAATTAGAAGTTTTATGGCTTGAAAATTGTAGCCTCGCAGAGCTTCCAATTGACAAAATGAACTTTCCCCACTTAAAATACCTATTTTTGAGTAAAAACCCATTAAATGATTATCAAAAAGAAACTATAAAGAAAAAATTTTCTAAATGTTACTTGAGATTTTAACAAACTATTGATGTAAATTTTTTAACCGTTTAGAAAAACTTTTGAATTATTCTTTAAATTTTTTTTAGCTTTGCAGTGTTCTTATGCCATGCATCGATATTTTTATATAATTATCTTGCTCACACTTCTTTCTGCTTGCCAGAAAGGAAATGTAATTGTATTGAATGAAGAAGAAAATTGCTTTGAAATAGACCCCGTAGAGAAAATATTTTGGAACAAGGATAAAATACAAGAAACGAATCCTAAACCCAGTATAGCTTTTCAGTCTAACCGTGTAATTATCAATTTTGCCAATGGTTCTACGATGATTTTATCCACTTATGAAAATAGTTGCAACGAATTAGAATGTGAAAAAACAATGGACAGTTGCCTAGAAGAGTATCTTATTGCAGCGCTATGCGATGAAGATAATAACAATACTACAATTTTTTGCTCCAGTGATACCTCCTTTTGGGAACTTAATATTCAACTCGCTCAACGAAAAGAAGGTATAGATACCTCACAATTCAAAATAAAACGTTTCAAAAAGAATAGTCCCCCAAAAGCGTTACTGGAGAAGATGGCTCAATTAAATTATCTTCTCAGCGCATCTTATTAAGTCAGAAATCACTTGCTTATGTACTTTAAAGATTTTGTTGAAGAACTAAAAGTATCGCTCAAAAAGCCATTACCAGGAAGAAATGCACAGTTTCAAATGATTCCAGACCCAAGTGTCAAAACTTTTTATAATGAAATAAATTTCTTAAATGCTAAAAAGGGGGCTGTAATGATAGTTTTTTTTCAACGAAATAAAGATGTGATGTTTCCTATGATTAAACGCCAAGACTATGAGGGGGTTCATAGCGGGCAAATTGCATTACCCGGCGGAAAAAAAGACCCCACCGACCCTAACTTCGAATTTACTGCCCTACGCGAAACCTTTGAAGAAATTGGTATACCGCAAAATAAAATTGAAGTTATCGGTAAACTTACTGAAATTTACATTCCTCCTTCTAATTTTTTGATCCATCCATTTGTTGGTGTTATCTATGAAGAACCTCAATATTATCCTGATTTAATCGAAGTTGCGGATATTTATGAAATTAGCTTAAAAGAATTTTTATCACCACAATGTATAACCAAACAAAACATGAAACTTTTTAATGGTCTTGAAGTTACTACACCTTGCTATAATATAAATCAAAAAATTATTTGGGGAGGTACCGCTATGATTTTAAGCGAAGTCCGTGAAATCTTGAAAAACATGCGTTCAAAATTCTTAAATTATTAAATATCAATGAAAAACTATTTCAAGTTAGTCACGTTTTCTCATACGATTTTTGCTATGCCATTTGCTTTAGTGGGAGGTAGCCTTGGGTTCAAAGAAAAACAAATTTTTGATTACAAAACACTTTTGTTAATTATTGGTTGTATGATTACAGCTCGTAATGCAGCAATGGCTTTTAATCGGTACATAGACCGCTTTTTTGACGCCCAAAATGAAAGAACTAAAATTCGCGAAATTCCTGCTGGAAGAATAACCCCGCAAAATGCTTTACTTTTTGTGATAATAAACGCCTTTTTATTTATTTTGTTTACTTACTTCATCAACCTTTTATGTTTTTTTTTATCACTAGTCGCATTGCTGGTAATTTTAGGGTATTCTTATACGAAACGTTTCACGCCTCTATGTCATTTGATACTTGGATTAGGACTGGGGCTTGCCCCAGTTGGAGCTTATTTGGCAGTTACAAACCATTTTGATATGCCTATCCTTTTACTCGGCTTTGCTGTGATGCTATGGGTTGGGGGGTTCGATGTTATCTATGCTTTACAAGATACTGATTTTGATAAAAAACATGGACTACGTAGTATTCCGGAATGGCTTGGAAAATCAAACGCATTACTAGTTTCTAAAATTCTCCATTTTTGCTCCGCTTGTCTCATCATCTTTTTTGGATATCTCACTCATGCCCACTATCTCTACTATGTAGCATCCTGCTTATTTGTAGGATTCTTGATTTATCAACACACCTTAGTAAAACCTAATGACTTATCCAAAGTCAACTTAGCATTTTTTACAGCGAATGGTATTGGTTCGTTAATTTTTGGCACGCTCACTATCCTAGATATTCTCTTTCTACGATAACGTACTCAAACATTATCTTATCTTTTAATCTCAAAATTTACAGTATCCATTTTATAGTTTCCTTCATGGTCGCTGAGTACCTTTAATTCAAATTGAAAATTTCCCGTAAATGTATCGGTATTCCAAATATAATTTCTTTGAAAGTTTTTTCCATGCAAGTGTTCATTTTGAATTTTTAATTGATTTTTTGCAGGAAATCTTAAAATTCGTAACTCATAGCCATGTATCTCGTTATTATAGGTAGCTTCAAAATCAAAATCAATAGTTGTAGGATTATTAAAAATTTGATTAGGTGTGGGCTTATTGATTTTAATCGTCAAAGATAAATTATCAGTGTCATGTACATGCTCTCTTTTACATGCTAAACAATATAGCAAAATAAATATAAAACCAATTAAAATATTTTTTTTCATATTTTTACCCTACCATTTAAAATATCCCAATACATGATAAAGTCGGAACAAAAGCTGTAGAGTGGATACTGAAAGGTAGCCGGTTTATTCTTTTCAAAGAAGAAATGACCTATCCAAGCAAAACCGTAGCCCGATATAGGAATCAACAAAAAATACCCAAAATTTAAAGTATATAAAAATAAACCCAAAAAAATAAATACCAGCGTTGTACCAAAGAAATGTAATCTTCTACAAGTCAAATTAGTATGTTCAGACAAATAAAATGGATAAAATTCTTTGAGGGATTGATATTTTTTTTCCATATGCAATTTTTGTTGCAAATATAATAAGAAGAAAATAAAAAGTCAAGTAATTTTTCAAGAAAATTGACTTTGAATTTTTTTTAAGAGCTGATTTTTAATGAGGTCTTGGGCATTAAGGATCATATTTTCGAAAGCAAATTCACTAGAAATACCATGCCCAATCATCACATTACCGTTTATACCAAGAAAAGGTGTTCCACCGTAAGTCTCAAAATTAAACTTTTGAAAAAGCCCTGAACCAGTATTCGCTTTTATTTTTTTTAGTAGGTCATAAAAAGACTCCCCAAACTTTAAGAGGATATTTCCCACAAATCCATCACAAACATAAACATCTGCAAGATGTTTATTCAAGTCTCTACCTTCTGCATTTCCAATAAAATTTACTGATTGGGTATTTTCTAACAACTCATAAGCTTCTTTTACTTGCTGGTTACCTTTTCCTTTTTCTTCACCTACATTTAGAAGTGCAACACGAGGGTTTTCAATATGAAAAGCGGTTTTCATGAAAGTAGAGCCCAATACCGCAAAATCTTTTAAATGTTCAGGCTTACAATCCATATTCGCACCGACATCACAAATAAAAGAAAAAGAACCATTCATTAAAGGGTAAAGGGCTCCAATGGTAGGTCTTTGTAAACCTTGAATTTTCCCCACAATCAATACAGAACCTACCAACATCGCTCCCGTATTACCCGCAGATATAAAAGCATCAATTTCGCCTTTCTTATGAGCTTTTAACCCCATTACAATGGATGAATTAGGCTTTAACTTTATTGCCTCAGCTGGATGCTCATGCATCGCAATTGTTTCAGGACAATCCACTAAAACAAATGTACCTAAATCTAGGTTTTTTCGTACATCTTGCCAGTATTCTGTACCTTGAATAATCTCTTTATTCCCAAATAAATAGATAATAACCCCCTTATCTATTTTGGACAATGCATTTAAACAACCTTTCAATGAAGCCTGGGGAGCATAATCGCCCCCCATGATATCAATTCCTATTTTCATACCATGTTAACTTAGTAAATCAGAATTTATTCTTCGTCTTTACCTTTCATCATCTGATGGCCTTTGTAATAGCCACTTTCTAAGCATACTCTGTGATAAAGAGTCGCTTCTCCTGAAACCGTATCAATGTAATAAGGCTTCGTACTAATTTTGTCGTGTGTTCTTCTTTTGTCACGTCTTGTTTTACTGTGACGTCTCTTAGGATTTGGCATACTCTATCTATTTTTTAGGTTTAATCTTCTTTATTTTTTAGTTCTAGCAACTTTGCCCAACGAGGGTCTATCTCTTCTTCTTGTTCATTATAAAATAAATCTGGACAACCCTCCATAGGGCAATCTGCAGGAACTTTTCTTTGTGGAATGGATAAACATATGAAATCATAAAACTCTTGGCTTAAATCCAGATAATCTGTTTGAGCCTCCAAAAAAATGATTTCATCATCATTGTGGTTAGTAATAGGTCTAAAAGTATAAAGAACTTTATG
The DNA here is from genome assembly GCA_938005475.1 of uncultured Bacteroidia bacterium. Lineage (GTDB taxonomy): Bacteria > Bacteroidota > Bacteroidia > J057 > CALLMJ01 > CALLMJ01. The sequence continues at coordinate 9,324 of CALLNY010000102.1, forward strand.
GGTAGTATCAATTTGAAAATCATAAGGTCTGTTACAACGATCGCAGGATAAGCCCACTTTACCCGTCATCTTAAAAACTGCTTCTATAAAATCCACATTCTTGCGTAATTGTACTTTGACCAATACATCAAAATAATTCACCAGTTGACTTTCAAATTTTTCTTTTAAAGAATTCGTTACTTGAAAATCATAATGATGAACGCCGCTCGGTAATTTCGATATTCTTATTGAGTACTCCCACTTATCCATTACTCACCACAATAAGATGCAAAATTACAATAAAACTTGAAAGTTTCAAAAATTATTTTAAAATTGTTTCTTTCGTTGCGTCAAGAATACGATACACCTCATCAAGCGTTTCTGCTTCTGCATACACTCTTAGTAAAGGTTCGGTGCCGGATGGTCTAATCATAACCCAACGGTCATTACCTAAATGAAATTTGTAACCATCAATAGTTTCTATTTCTTGAACTGTGTAACCTCCGAATTGTTTATAAGAATTATCTTTACATTGCTGTATAATTTGATTTTTTTGCTCTTCGGGGAGGTGTAAATCGTATCTATCCACAGCAAAAGGACCTACAATTTGATAAATTTCTTGAAGCAACTGGGTTATGGTCTTACCTGTAATTGCCATGAATTCATAAATCAATAACCCCATCCATATACCATCACGCTCAGGGATATGCCCCATCACCGAAATACCACCAGACTCCTCGCCTCCTACCATCACTACCTCTTGTTGCATGATTTCACAAATATATTTAAATCCAATTTTGGTTATTTGAATAGGTAAACCATAAAATTGTGCCAATTTTGAAATTTTAGAACTACAAGAAAAAGTACAAACAATTTTTCCTCTTTGGTTTTTATATTGGTGTAAGTAATGAATAAGCAATAAAATGATATGATGCGAATCAACAAAGTTTCCATTTTCATCAAAAAGCCCGATACGGTCTGCATCGCCATCGGTAGCTAAACCTATAGAGATTTTTTCTTCTCTAATAAGTTCTTGAAAAGAAACTAAATTGCGAGCAATAGGTTCAGGTGCCTGCCCCATAAAAGAAGGATTGTAATCGCAATGCAACAATACTGCATCAGGAAACAATTTTTTTATTACATTCTGCCCCGCCCCATACATCGCGTCATATCCCAACTTAAAGCCCGACTTCTTAATTTTATCTAACTGAAAACTTTGTTTAATAGTGTTGATATACAATGCTTCTGCATCGTAATATTCTATTTTTTTACTTGCTATAAACGTATCTAATTTATGGGGATATTCACTCGCTTTTTCAGGAATATTATTTTCAACCGCTTCAATCATAGAAGGAATAGCAGGACCTCCATAGCTCGCCTTAATTTTAAAACCTGAATATTCTGGAGGATTGTGAGAAGCAGTAATTATAATCCCAGCAGTACACTGCCTTTGAACGGTTGCTAACGATACCATTGGAGTACTTACAAAACCCGGTGTAATGAAAACCTTGATTTGATGATGCGCAAGAACGTTAGCAACAACTTCCGCAAACAACTTACCACCAAATCTACAATCATAACCCACCATAACCGATGGATTATTCGTATTGAGATTCCATAACCATTTTGCAGTTGCTTCTGTAACCCTTGTAAGATTTTCTATGGTAAAATCCTTTGCTATGATGGCTCGCCAACCATCTGTTCCAAATTTAATTTGCATCTTCTAAAATTATTACAAAATAAATTATTTTATTTCTTCAATGAAATAATTTTTTTATTAAAGTTTATGAAAAATTAGTTAATAATTTGATTATTAAATTATTATAATTTTACCATCTTAATCTTACTGCTAAGAAGTTGATTTGTAATTTCATTTACTATATACTTGAATAAAGAATCGATTTCATTTCGTCTAAGTTTGTTTAGTAAGATTGATGAACTACCTCTAAAATATTTTCTCTCACCGTTTATTCCTACAAATATCCAAGTACGTAATTGAAATGATACACATATACTACATTCATCTATTTTATACATTATTGTTGAATTAATACTTTATTCAAGTGTGCTACTATTAAATTTTCTAAGGAGTTTAAAGGCTTTATCATCAGAAACTCTACCGCCCCAACTCGCTGTTTCATTTTTAATCTCTCCTTCCATTCCTTCATTTGTAAAAACAAAATTAAAAATTTCATGCCCACTCGATTTATCACCTTTGTCTACAGAAAATCTGTAACCTCCAGCAGATAATTGCTCATCTACATTAATTTTATCACCCCAACTAATTAAAATATTGACACTACCTGTTAAATTTAATTTATTGGAATACTTAAGAATATTTGCAGACATAAATGGTTCAGGAATTGCCCCCTGGACACCAGGTAAATATATATTTTTTGCTTCGCTTAGTCCAAATTCACAGCGTAGTGGTGTTGAAGTTAATGGATCATATTCTATAACCATAAATGGCTTCCCTTTTACTATATGAAACTTATTATCATTCATGTCAAGAATATAATACTGATTTTCTATATCGCCTCTCTAAAATGAATACCTGTCTGGCTTTTTATTCTGTTTCTCATTATCATCTTTTTTACAAGATATAAAGAATACTATAATCGTTAAAAAAACTAATAAATTTTTCATAAAAATTAAATTTTAAATTAATTTATTAATAATCAATTTTATAACTATTTAGGTACTTGCAAAATTACGAAAAAGTTTTTATTTTTCGGACAAGAAACTACCCAACACGATAGAGGAATTACAGCGAATGCTTTTAGAAGTTCTAGTCAAGTTATCGGCTTTGGAAGAGGAGGTAGAGAGACTTCGGAAGGAGAATGCTGCGTTCAAAGCAGAGAACGCCGAGTTACGTCGTCGTTTAGAG
>CALLNY010000103.1 GCA_938005475.1 uncultured Bacteroidia bacterium
AATTTTATGCGTTTATTACTGTGTATTTCCTCTAATAATCTTTTATCATGTATCCTTCCCTCAACTGTACTAGATAGGTAAATTACTTGTCTATGCTTATCTACTATCATAAGATTTTTTACTGTATGTGCTTTTTTTTTCACTGAAAAACTCTTCTTGTACGTAATGGTCTCTTTGTACCAAACGTTCTGTACCATCTACCGTATATTCTTCATTTTCATTGAGTTGATTAACTAAACGATGCGGATTTTGTTCAGGTTGGTAGGATTTTAGGGCTTTTGATAAGATTTTAGCGAGTAATTGTATCCATTTATTGCACATATCTTGTTGCAAATCAAAGGTATAAGCTAAAGCTTCTTGGGTAGGATTATTTTTTAGATAGTACAAAATAAAGAAAAGCTTATCGCCAGCAGTGGGTAAAGGGTCTTTTGCTTTGGGCGTGTAATTATTTTTTCGGGGTTTACCATTAAAAGTATAATGCTGGAAGTAATCTTCAAGTTCATTCTCAAAGTAGAGCAAAAGCTCATCAAATTTTTTCACATCATAGGATGTAAGTGCTTTGAAGCGTTGTGGATAATTACGTATATCTTCGTATCTCATTGGTTATCAATATTCTTATTTTTTGAATGAATAATCAATTTCGCAATAAACAAAAATCTTGTTCATATTATCTAATGATATTCTCTTCTAAATCATTACTTGCTACAATTTGGGCATCCAAAAGCCAGCTTCATCTAATAATTTTCTGGCTTCGATACTTAATCTGGTCATGTCACCAGAATCTAATCGTATACCTGCTAATTGGTATCCTTTTTCTTTAAGTTTGAAACCCACTTGAATAGCATTCTTTACTCCTTGAATGGTATCATAAGTATCCACAAGGAAAGTACAATTAATTGTCATTGTATTGGCGTAAGCTTCGAATGCTTCAATTTCAGTAGGAAAGGTCATGACCCATGCGTGTGCGTGCGTACCTTTGACAGGTATTCCCCATATTTTCCCGGCAAGTACATTAGAGGTTCCGTCTACACCTCCAATATAAGCGGCTCGGCTTGCACTTAATGCACTATCAACGCCTTGCGCCCTTCTCAATCCAAATTCCAGTACTTTATCTCCATCAGCCGCTCTTACCACCCTACTAGCTTTCGTTGCAATCAAAGTCTGAAAGTTGACTATCGCTAATAAAGGAGTTTCTTGTACTTGAGCTTGAAGTAAAGGAGCTCGTAATTGAACTAACGGCATATTGGGAAAGGCTAAATCGCCTTCTTCCATCACAAAAACATCACCCGTATAACGCAATTGAGATAAATATGCTAAATATCCTTCTTCAAATAAAGGACGACCATCGTTCCCTTTTAATGAAGCTAAATACGCTATATCACTGCTATCTATGGGAAAGTTCTGAATAAAATCTATTACCGTATCCAGTCCTGCAACAATTACATATTCCCCTTGAAAAGGATTTTTCCTAAAATATAAATTGAAAACTGCCTGTTGCTCATGCTTGTTATTTTCCAGTAGGCATAGCCCATTGTTAATTGATATAAATCTGTCAATAAAGAATAATTAGGAATTTCCATGTAAAATTTGGGAGTGAAGATACGAGTTTTTTAATTAAATAAAAACTATTTGAGAAAAATAAAGACTATCCGTATGGATAGTCTTTATTTTGCATATCTCAGTAGTAAAAAACTATCTTTGTTTACCTTTATCTTTATTCATTCTATCTTTTAATTCTTTTTGGAATTGAAGGAGGGTAAGCCCTTCTTTTTCTGGTTTTAGGGCTACTACTTGCGGTTTTAGACGTACATCTTCCTCATAAGTTTTGGACATAATGGTTTGGAGAGCACGTAAGAAAATTTGCACGTTAGTGGTATTGATTTCAGCGGGGACAGGTAAACGTTCCGTAACTTTTTGAGATTCAATACCAATAACGTCCATGCTCATAGTACCTACAATAGCTTTAGTTTCACCTGCTTTACCGAGACTGGGTAAATCCGCAACATTTTGTTTAGGATTTTTAGGAGCATAATAATTTGCTGTAATACGAACACCAATTCCTACTTTTGCCATTCCAAGCGGCTGGTTTTGGTCATCATACACTTTAATAGTACGATATTTCGTATAATCTGCAGTAACTTGATAACGCCCTTTACCTTCAGCTAATGCTGATGTAGAATACAAAAAATTACCATCTTTTGCAATCTTTTTGATGTTCATGGACATAGTTTCATTGGGTAAAGCACTTAATATCACAGAATTACTCGCAGAAGATAAATCTTGTAAGCCTTCAGCGGTTGTAATAAACATTTCCGCTTCATAATCAAAATTATCCACAGCAATATACTGATGGAAATCTACTTCTTCTAAAAAGTTGGCATCTTTTTTTTTCTTTTGATTACTTTTATCTTGTGCATTGGCTATTAGCACGAACACCATCAAAAATGACAAAAACATTTTAACTTTCATAATGAACTCAATCAAATTTTGGTTGCGAAATTAGTAAGTATTTTCAAACATAAACCAATTTTTTAAAAAAATTCTTTTACTTTGCGTTTAGGTTATTCTAATGATGTTAGATTTTTTGAAAATCAAAGGATTTTTATTAGACATAGATGGTGTTCTGACCGACGGTTCTATCTATTCTTTTTTGAACGAAGAAGTAAAAAGGACCTCTATTAAAGATGGTTATGCTTTACAGTTAGCGGTAAAAAAAGGGTATAAAGTGGGTATTATATCAGGGGGAAAATCCGAAGCCATAAAAAAACGTTTAGAATATTTAGGTGTAACAGAAATCAACATGGGGGTTTCCAATAAATTAGAGGTTTACGACCGCTTGTTAAATACTTGGGGTATTACAACAGACGAAGTGGTTTATGTTGGAGATGATATGCCAGATTATTTAGTAATGAAAAAGGCGGGAATTGCAGTAGCTCCTGCTGATGCGGCAACAGACATTTTAAAAATTGCCGATTATATAGCGAAAGCGAAAGGAGGAGAAGGTGTAGCTCGTGAAATCATTGAGTTAGTTCTTAAAGCTCAAAATAATTGGTACGAAGAAAATTACATTTGGTAAATTATGCAAACGGTTGATTATATTTTATTTGTGTTGTTTGGCGTTTTAGTGGTTGGTATAGGTTTATGGATTGGTTATAGAAGAAGGTCTCAGGATGCTCATGGTTTTTTTTTAGCGGGCAACAGTTTACCTTGGTGGGCTGTTGGAGGTGCTTTAATTGCTTCCAATATATCTGCTGAACAATTTATTGGTATGACCAGTGCAGGTTACACCGTTGGAATGGCTGTTGCTTCTTATGAACTCATGGCATCGGCAAGTTTAGTTTTTATTGCTTTCCTTTTAATTCCGTTCTTTCTCAAACACCAAATTTATACTATGCCCCAATTTTTAGCTTTACGTTACAACCACCATGTCAAAACAGGTTTAGCTTTTTATTGGGTCCTTCTTTTTGTAGGCGTTAATATTTCTTCGGTTTTATATTTGGGTTCACTTGCTATTGAGAAAATGGGAATTTCCAAAGAAGGAGCGATTATTTTTCTTATTCTTTATTCCTCTGCTACTTCAATTTTAGGTGGCTTAACGGCAGTAGTATGGACAGAGGTCATTCAACTACTTATTTTAGTGTTAGGTGGATTAGCGGCGGCTTATTTTTCTACTACGAATATTCAGAACGGTTTTTGGAGTAGTTTGAGTTTTTTATCCCAAAATTATGCTTCACATTTTGATTTAATATTAAGCCCTGACCATCCAAGATATAATGAATTTCCAGGTTGGGGTATGGTTTTGGGTGGTATATGGATAGCTAATTTGTATTACTGGGGCATGAACCAATATATCATTCAGAGAGCATTAGGGGCAAAAAATCTTTATGAAGCACAAAAAGGGATACTTTTTGCTGCATGGGTCAAATTATTTATGCCTATTTTAGTAGTATTACCAGGAATTGCTATGTTTCATCATGAGCCTAATTTAATCAATCCGGACGATGCCTACCCGATTTTGATGGAACGTTTTCTACCGGTTGGAATCAAAGGATTAGCGTTTGCCGCTCTGACAGCCGCAGTAGGCTCTTCTATCAGTGCTATGGTCAATTCCGCTTCTACAATTTTTACTTTAGATATCTATAAAGTACTTTTTAGGCCACATGCAGAACAACAGGAATTAGTAAAAATAGGGAAAATTGCTTCTGCGGTTGCATTATTTTCTGGAGCGATCTTGGCGCCAAGTATCAGTTTTTTTGGTCAGGCTTTCCTGTATATACAAAAATACACTGGTTTTTTAAGCCCTGCAGTGGTAGTTTTGTTCCTATTTGGGATGTTATGGAAAAAAGCAACAGCCTTTGCCGCTAATGTTGTCGTTTTAATTGCTATACCCTTCTCTTTTATTTTAGATTATTTATTCCCTGAAATTCCGTTTATTCATCAAATGGGGATATCCTTTTTATGTTTGAGTGCAGTAATGGTTAGTTTATCCCTTTTGAAAAATAAATACCAAGAAGACCCTAAAGCGTTAAATTTACCATTTTCTAGCCTTCCTTTAAGTTTGATAGTTCAAGCGGTTGCCATTGGCTGTGTTTTAACAATACTTTATGGATTTTTATCTTAAAAGGAAGAATTTTTCGTTTTAGTTATCATAAAAACTACTATTTTTGCCATCAACTTAAAAAATATTGCATGATAAACAAAGTAGTAAAAAATGCGGATGAAGCCATACATGATATTCACGATGGAGCGGTCTTAATGTTAGGGGGGTTTGGGCTATGTGGTATTCCCGAAAATCTTATTGCGGCACTTTTACGAAAAGGTGTCAAAAATTTGACCTGTATTTCTAATAATGCGGGAGTAGATGATTTTGGTATAGGATTACTATTAAAAACACGCCAAGTAAAGAAAATGATATCTTCTTATGTAGGAGAGAATGATGAATTTGAGCGTCAGTTATTGAGCGGAGAGTTAGATGTGGAACTGATTCCACAGGGTACCTTAGCAACGCGATGTATGATGGCAGGATATGGGATACCTTTTTTTCCAACTCCTGCGGGCGTAGGAACAGAAGTTGCGTTAGGCAAACAAATCGTTCATCACAAAGGAAAAGATTATTTAATTGAAGAGGCTTTTGAAGCGGATTTCGCTTTAGTAAAAGCATGGAAAGGAGATACCGCAGGCAATTTAATTTACAGAAGTACCGCAAGGAATTTCAATCCTTTAATGGCTATGGCAGGAAAAATTACTATCGCTGAAGTAGAAATTTTAGTAGAAGCTGGAGAATTAGACCCTGACCAAATTCACACTCCCGGGATTTATGTGCATCGTATCTTTCAAGGTGAAAAATACGAAAAACGTATTGAACAACGTACTGTCAGAAAAAGATTATAACTTAAACATTAAAAAATTATGTTAGATAAAAATGGCATAGCCAAAAGAATTGCAAAAGAAATAAAAAACGGTTACTATGTAAATTTAGGAATTGGAATTCCTACTTTGGTAGCCAATTATATTCCAGCTGGAATTGAGGTAGTATTACAATCAGAAAACGGGCTATTAGGAATGGGTCCTTTTCCTTATGAAGGAGAAGAAGACCCCGATTTAATCAATGCTGGTAAACAAACGGTAACTTATTTGAAAGGGTCTGCAGTTTTTGATTCTGCTATGAGCTTTGGTATGATAAGAGCCCAAAAAATTGATTTAACTATTCTCGGAGCGATGGAAGTATCTGAGTATGGCGATATCGCAAACTGGAAAATCCCTGGTAAAATGGTAAAAGGTATGGGCGGTGCTATGGACCTTGTGGCTTCTGCTAAAAATATTATCGTTGCTATGCAACAAGTTAATAAAGCAGGAGAATCTAAATTACTACCTAAATGTACACTTCCCATTACTGGATTACGTTGCGTAAAAAAAATTGTTACTGAACTCGGTGTGTATGATATTCACCATGAAGGTGGATTTATTTTAAGGGAAAGAGCTCCCGGCGTTACCATCGAACAAATTCAAAATGCTACCGCAGGAACTTTAATTATTCCTGGTGAAGTACCTGAAATGGTTATTGATTAAACTTTTTTGAAATGGAACACTTTTTGTCATAATTCATAAAAAATAAAAATCATACTTATGAAAAAACATATTTCTTATTGTAGCTGTATCTTATTATTTTGGGTAGGTATTTATGTCTGCGGTTGGGCTCAAAACAAAGAAAGTTTCGCTCAAAAATTACCTAATTTTGAGTTTTTTAAACCGAATGGTGAAGTCTTTACTAACCAAAATCTACAAAAAGGTAAAGCTACCATCGTATTCTTTTTCGATCCTGACTGTGACCACTGCCAAAAACAAGCCGACTGGATTAGCGCTAGTCCTGAAAGTTTTAAAAACGCCCAATTATTATGGGTATCTACAGCTGAAGCCAACGCTATCAATATCTTTCACAAGTCTAAATTCCCTCGTTTCCCTTATCCTATCTATTTTGTGAAAGACAAAAACTATAAATTTGATAGTTGGTTTGGTTACAGTGTTGCACCGACCATTCTTATATACTCCTCAACAGGGCAACTGCAAAAATCTTTTAAAAATGAAGTGCCTGTTTCAGAGCTAGTAAAATACATACAGTAACTGGGTATCCTTTGAGCGAAATTTAAGTTTTATTTCCACAATTTGTTTGCCCACTAAAATAAAAGTGAGCAAACAAATTGTTATAAGGCTATGAAGCTTGAAAGGTTAAATTATTTATTTATGTTTAACACCATTTGTTTAAACTGATTACCTCTTTCTTCGTAATTAGCAAACAAATCAAAACTGGCGCAACCAGGAGAAAGTAAAATTGTATCCCCTTCTGAAGCCATCTGCCTTGCTATTTTTACTGCTTCTTTCATATTATTGGTATGCTTCATCATTTCTACTACATTCCCAAAAGCTCTCTCTATATCTTTGACCGTTTCAGGATCCTTTGAAAGTAGTACTATACCTTTTACTTTGTCACTGACTAATTTCAATAGCATTCCCCAATCGTTTCCTTTGTCTACCCCTCCAGCAATCCATATGATGGGTGTAGTAACACTTTCCAATGCATACCAAACCGCTAATGCACTTGTAGCTTTGGAATCGTTAATGTAACGAATACCTTCCATAATCGCTACCTCTTCTAAACGATGCTCCATGGACTCAAAGTCTTTTAAACTTTCTCTTATAGACTCGTTCCTAATCTGTAATAAATTTCCAACGATAGCACTTGCCATGCTGTTGTACTCATTGTGTTTGCCTTTTACTTTTAGTTCTTCAATAGGCAAATCAAATCCTAAGCCGTCTTTTTTCTTGTTTTTAGACATAACGTTAATATTTAATATTCTTTGATTGAATTTCTCTGTAACATAAGCACTTGAACCTTCTCTGAAATTTTGGCTAAAGCCAAGATACTCCGCAGGATATTTCTTATTTTCCAATTCCTTAACCAAAGGTTCTGAATCCATGCAATACACCAAATAATCTTCTTCGGTTGAATTTTTTAATAGCCCCTGTATTTTAGTTTGTGCGTACTTACTAATATCGTATTCGTATCTATCTAAATGATTCTCACTGATATTGGTTAAAACAGAAATATGAGGGTGGAAATAGTACACATTTTCTAACTGAAAACTGGAAACTTCAACTACCAAATAATCGTAATCATTTTCTGATAAAGCTAATGTTCTTGCTAAAGAAGTTCCTATGTTACCGCACAACGCTACATTTAAGCCTGCGTCTTTAAGGATTTTATATATCATTGCAGTAGTGGTAGTCTTTCCTGCTGAACCTGATATGGCAATAATTTTAGCAAGCGTAAACCAACTTCCAAATTCAATTTCAGATACTATCGGTATGTTATTAGCTATAATTTCTTGAACCACAGAAACTTTCGGTGAAATTCCAGGACTCTTAATTACCAAATCTGCTGAAAGAATAATTTCTAAACTATGTTTTTGTTGTTCATAGGGGATATTCCATGATTGTAGCTCTTGTTTAATAGAAGTTTTTGGGATACCACTATCAGAAAGAAATACATCGTAACCCTTATTTTTAGCTAAGATAGCCGCCCCTACTCCTGATTCACCACCTCCTAATACCACTATTTTTTTTATTTTATCTCTGTCCATGACTATCTAAGTTTAAGGGTTGCAAAGGTGATGATGCCCAATAAAACAGTTACAATCCAAAACCGAATAACGATTTTAGATTCATGTAAACCTTTTTTTTCGAAATGATGGTGTATCGGAGCCATCAAGAAGATACGTTTACCTTCTCCGTATTTTTTTTTGGTATATTTGAAGTAGGCTACTTGGATAATGACAGACAAATTTTCCACAAAATAGACACCACAGAAGATAGGTATAAGTAGTTCTTTTTTAATAATCAAGGCAAGGACTGCGACAGCCCCTCCCAGTGCAAGACTTCCTGTATCTCCCATGAAAATTTGAGCAGGGAAAGCGTTGAACCACAGAAAACCGACACAAGCCCCAATTAAAGCGGCACAAAAAATAAATACCTCCCCACTCATAGGAATAAAACTGATATTGAGATAATTAGCGAATACTACATTTCCTGAAACATAAGCCATAATGCCCAATGTAACTGCAACTATGCCTGTAACACCAGCCGCTAAACCGTCCAAGCCATCTGTAATATTTACTCCATTAGAAACCGCTGTAACAATAAAAATAATTACCAGTACATAAATGATTTTTCCCCAAATGCCATTAGGCTTGTCCCAAAAAGCTAAATAATCATAGTTGAAAGTATAATTTTTGAAGAACGGTACATTAGTACTGGTAGTAAAACCATAATCTTTTGTTCCAAATAAGAACTCAGAGACTCTTACTTTTTCTTCTCTTGGAATAACAATGTTCATTCTGTGTTGTGCTCGTTCAATGGTGTAAATGGTATAAATAGGATTATGATAACCTCTGGGAAGTTCAGTAATCGCTTTACCATCTACTGCAATAAGTTGGTCTCCTTCTTGGAAACCACTTTTTTTAAGTATGATGTTAGGATGGATTTTCATTTGAGTATCAATATGGGGTTCAATCCCTTGAAAATGAGGATGTAAAACCATCATCAGTCCTACAAATAAACCTAAGCCGATTTGCCCGTAAATCTTAAATTTCCCTTTTAAGCCTTGCTTATTTTTCTTGAATACTTTGATGTAATCATCTAAAAAACCGATGAGCCCCATCCATAATGTTCCTATGAGCAGTACTAAAACATAAGCATTGGAGAGATTAGCCCACAAGATAGTAGGGACTACAATGGCCAAAATAATCATTAAACCTCCCATTGTGGGAGTTCCTGCCTTAGATAAATGACTATGAGGACCTTCCGTTCGGATTGTCTCACCGATAGATTTTTGTTTTAAAAATTCAATAATTCTATTGCCCCAAAGTAAGCATAAACTCAAAGAGAATACTGCCGCTAAAACTGCGCGAAAGGTAAGATATTGAAAAACCCCAAAACCTGGAATATCAAAAAGTTGGTTTAGCCATGCTAAAAATTGGTATAACATAAAAACTATATTTGACTAAAAATTTTTTGTACTATTACACTATCATCGAAAGGTAATTTCAAATCGTTGATTTCTTGGTAGGTTTCGTGTCCTTTACCTGCTATCAGAACTACATCATGATTATGAGCGAACTTGAGAGCAGTTGCAATAGCTTCTTCACGGTCTATCATTGTTGTAACTTTTTTTAATTGGTTTCGGGGTATACCGCTTACAATCTCTTGGATAATTTTTTGGGGGTCTTCATAGCGAGGATTATCCGAAGTAATAATGACTTTATCTGCAAGTTGGGCGGCAATTTTCCCCATGAGGGGTCTCTTGGATTGGTCTCGATTACCTCCACAACCAAAAACTACAATCAATTGATTTACCGTAATTTCTTTGAGCGTTTCTAAAACATTTTTTAGAGCATCCGGAGTATGGGCGTAATCTACAACGGCATATTTAGGTAAAGAGGGATGTTTGAATATCTGGAAACGACCTTTCACAGAATTCATTAAACTAAGCTTTTTTAAAATTTTCTCCGAGGGAAGCCCTAGTTCTTTTGCTGTTGAATAAACGGCTAACAAATTGTAAGCATTAAAATGCCCGACAAGTGGTACCCACAGCTCACGATTATCTAAAATTAAATGTAAACCTTCAATCGTGTTATCTAGTACTTTTACATTATAATGAGCTAAACGTTTCATAGCATAGTAGATACGTTTTGCTTTGGTATTTTGAAGCATTACTTCGCCATTTCTATCATCTAAATTGCTGATAGCAAAGGCTTTAGATGGAAGCATAGAAAAGAAGTTTTGTTTACATTTCAAGTAGTTTTCAAAAGTTAAATGGTAATCTAAATGGTCATGGGTGATGTTAGTAAAAATTCCCCCAGAGAAATAAGTGCCTGATATTCGGTGTTGATGTACTGCAATAGAGCTTACTTCCATAAAGCAGTATTCACAATCTGCTTGTACCATCTTATGAAACAAAAATTGTAGGGATTTTGGGTCGGGTGTAGTTAATTCTGCGGGGATAATATAATTTTGTATACGATTTTCTACGGTAGAAATTAGACCGCAGGAATAGCCGAGTTCCGAGAAAAGCCGATAAAGAAGCGTAGCAACTGTAGTTTTGCCATTAGTACCTGTAACTCCGATTACTTTGAATTTTTCAGAGGGATTATCATAGTAATTGGAGGCTATATGCCCAAGAGCTTCATGGCTGTTACTAGTCACAACCCATTGAATTAAAGGGTATTGAATAAAATTATTGGGCAGGTCTTCACAGATAATAGCAATAGCGCCCCGTTCAATTGCTTGAGTAATAAATTGATGCCCGTCGGTTTTTGTACCTTTTAAGGCAATAAAAATATCTCCTTTTTCTATTTTTCGGGAATCAAAATGAAAATCTTTCACTTCTACCGTAGTAGAACCGTATAACTCTTTCAAATGAACTTTGTAAAGCAAATCTTTGAGTGGTTTCATATTATTCAAGGGTTAGACTGATAAATAGTTTTTTTCTGGGGTCATGAAGGATAGGCTCACCTGGTGCAATGGACTGGTATTTTACTCGGCCACTGCCCTGTAATTTTACCCAAAAGCCCATATTTTCTAGTAATGGAACTGCATCTTTTGCTGTCATTCCTTTCACATTAGGAACATATTTCCCTGATAATTTAAAGTCTTCTATTGCAACCAATTTTCCTTTTTTATAAGTTTTGACATATTCTGTTTCAGCTTGAATTTCTTCGGGAAGGGGTATTTTTAGAAGGTTGTAAAGTTTAATAATATCATCACGATAGGTAATACGATTATAAGGCAATTGTTGTGTAGCAAATTTATGGGTTTTGATACGGTTTTGGTGGATTTCCAAATCACGGTAGAAAATGTAGTCAGCAATTTCCTTAAAAACTGGAGCCGCTACGCGAGAGCCATAATACTCACCTTTCTCAGGCTCATCAATCATGACGTAACACGAATATTTAGGATTATCAGCAGGAAAATATCCTACAAAGGAAGAACGATATTTTTTTTGATATTTACCATCTATATACTTTTGAACCGTTCCTGTTTTGCCTGCAATTTTGTAAACGGTATCTTTAATATTTTTTGCGGTACCATTTTCCACTACATTCAACATAAATTCTTGAACCGTTTTAAGAGTAGATTTAGAACACATTTTAGGAATAATTACTTGACTTTCATTTTGTTCTATAATTTTAGAGCCATTTTTAATTTGAGTAACTAAAAGTGGAGAGATGAGTTTTCCATTATTGGCAATACCATTCACAAAAGTTAGGATTTGTAAGGGAGTAAGTTTTACGTTGTAACCAATGGAGAGCCAAGGTAAAGTAGATTTAGACCAAAGCCTATGATTAGGTTTAATGACATAAGGCTCAGGTTCGCCTTTAATTTGAGAACCTGTATGTTTTAATATACCAATTTGGCAAAGCCTATCAATAAATTTTTGGGGTTTATCGAGATAAAAGTTTTCTGTTACTTCTGCGAAAGCAATATTAGAAGATTTTTCAAAGGCTTGTTGTAAGGTTAATTTATTGTAAGCGGCTTCGTCTTTCATTTTAAGTCCATAAAGTTCTTTTTGTCCTTGGTAAGTGTTTATAGTATCCTGTAAACTAATGGCTTTATCCTCAAGAAAAGCCATCAAGGTAGCGATTTTGAAAGTGGAGCCAGGTTCAATGGGTGTGGCTATTGCATGATTATAATGTTCGGGGTAATTAGCAATTGCGATAATTTTACCTGTCTGTACTTCCATTAAAATAGCGACACCGCCTTGTGCTTCATTTTCTTGAACGCCTTTTTCTAATGCCGCATAAACTACGTCTTGAAGTTCTACGTTTAGGGTAGTTTGAATATCGTAACCATCTTGTGGTTCTTGCATTTCAAAGTCGCTTAATGGGATTTCAGCGCCGCCAGCAATTTTTTGTACTAACATAAGCCCGTCAATTCCGCGAAGCTCTCGGTTATAAGCATGCTCTAAACCTCGAACGCCTAACGTGTCATCTTTCAAAATTCCTAATGTACTTTTTGCTAAATCTTCGTAAGGATAGAACCTTTTGTTGTGGATTTTTTCAATGATTAGGCCGCTTATGTTCTTGTTAGGATGATTAAAAATAGGGAAAGATTTGATTTGCTTCATTTCCTGATACTTAAAAGTGCGCCCAACAGGAAATAAATAAACGTGATGATCTTTACGTTTTTTAGCATCCAAAATTTTATTTTTGAAGTACTGGGCATCTAATTTACCTTCTCCGAAATAACGGGCTAACTTATTACAAAGCATAGAAAGACTATCCTCAAAATTTGGGAAATTACTTTCTTGGAGGACAGTAGCATCAATAGCGATACGGTAGAAGGGTAAGGTCGTAGCAAAAACTTCACCGCCTGCGGCTAAAATGCTTCCCCTGGTTGCGGGAACCGTCTTAAAGTAAACTCGTTCTTTATCTTGCTTAGTAATCCATCGTTCTCCTTCAATCCATTGTATTTTTATAATTTGAAGCACAATCAATAAACTGAAGAGTAAAACTCCCGTAAAAACTAAATAGATTCTCCGCAAAATATCATCATTTACTTTATTCATGGTCATTAGCATTAGTAATTTGGGGATTAGAATTAACGACTTTAAAGGGTATATCTTTTAAGGATTGAATTCCTTTATGTTCTAAATTTTTTTTGAGTTCAGATTGTTTTTTCATACGACATAATTGGGCATTGATAGTCATAGCTTCGGACTTCAGTTCTTTAATTTCAGTAGTTAGAGCTTCCAACTTACGTGTCTGTTTCTCTGCAAAATGGCTATTAGCAATATAAAGAAGCCCTATTCCAAATACAAATAAGATAAAATAAAAATTTTCTCTAACCCAATTCAAAGACTGAAAATCAAAAGTTAAATCTGCTAATAGTTTGCTATAATTTTTACTAAAATTAAAACTTCTACCACTTAAAGTGGATTTATCTGTTCTCAAGGTATTGCGTGGTATATTTTTTTTCATTTTCTTAATTGGTTAAATTTTTTCTACTGCTCTTAATTTTGCGCTTCGCGACCTTGGATTCAAAATCACTTCTTCTTCACTTGGTGTTACAGGCTTTTTAGTGAGTATTTTCCATGGAGTATAGATATTTCCATAAAAATCTTTTTGTAATACTCCATCTAAATTGCCCGTTTTCATAAAATTTTTGACGATTTTATCTTCAAGCGAATGATAACTTATGACTACCAAACGCCCGCCAACATTCAATAAATCCCCTGTCTGTTTTAAGAAACTTTTTAAATGTTCTATTTCTTGATTGACCTCAATACGTATAGCTTGAAAAATTTGAGGTAAAAAATTTTTAATTATATGTTCAGGGAAAATGTTAGTACAAATATTGAGTAAATCCTTGACCTTCTGAATTTTACATTTTTTTCTATATTGAATAATTTGAAAAGCTAATTTTTTTGCGTAATGGATATCGCCATAATAATAAAAGATATCAGCAAGGGTTGTTTCCTCATATTCATTTAGTACGATGATTGCGTTGAGTTTAGTGTTAGGGTTCATTCGCATGTCTAAATCGGCATCTTCAAAGCGGAAGCTGAAACCACGTTCAGCCGTGTCAAATTGGTGAAAAGAAACACCTAAATCGGCAAGTATGCCATCTACTTTTTGTATACCGAAGGAATATAAGGTTTGGGTTATACAAGAGAAATTATCGTTTATCCAATGGAAATTAGGATTAGAAAGGATGTTATTTTGGGAGTTTGGGTCTTGGTCGAAGCTGAATAAGGTTCCCGTAGTAAGTTTTTCAAGTATAGCACGAGAGTGACCGCCACCGCCGAAGGTTGCATCCACATAAATGCCTTCTCGCTTGATATTCAACAAGTTAATACATTCATTTTTCAGTGCTGGAATATGGTAAACTTTATTCATCTTTCATCACCTCCTCGGATAGGTTGGTAAAATTTTGTTGATTTTGGTTTAACCACTCCTCAAATTTAGATTTAGACCAGATTTCTATGCGGTCATACGCACCAATTAAAACGATATCATTTTGTATTTCAGCGGCTTCTAATAGTTTTTTGGGAATAAGAATTCTTTTCTGGTTGTCTAGGTGTACGGGCTGGGCTCCACTCTGAAACATTCTTGCAAAAGCTCTATTTTTTTCTAAAAACTGATTTTTTGCGTATATCTTTTCTATCTCTTGTTCCCATATGTGAATAGGATAAAGCACTAAACAAGAATCCATGCTCTTGTTAATAACAAATTCATTTTGCTCCTCTTCCGAAAAGAAAGCAAGTAGATTCGAAGGAAATAAGAATCTCCCTTTTGCATCTACTTTACATTCATATTCTCCGAAAAGAGGTTTTCTCATAATGATAACGTGGCAAATTTACCACAATTTACCACTTTTTACCACCATGTGGATAAATAATAAATCATTGATTAACAATGTAATAAATCAATATACTTCTTTTTTCAAATAATAACCGTGAAACAAAAATTTTATAAAATGGGAAAATAGGGGAAAAAGTGGTGGTATTGACTAGCTTAGTGGTAATTTCAAGATATCAAGCAAGAAAAAATGACGGTAACTTGCAAAGTTAATAAAAAATAAGCCCTAATTATAAAAATTAGGGCTTTGTAAAAGTCATGGTATTAAGGTTAATCTTGGACCAAAATAATGCCTTCGTTTTTTTCTATTTCTTTAAGGACCTGATAAATTCCTTTTTTAGCAATGGTTTTAATAGCTTTAGTGCAAACTTTTAGAGTTATCCAACGGTCTTCTTCGGGAATATAAAATTTCTTTACTTTAAGATTGGGATAGAAACGCCTTCTGGTGTGGTTATTGGCATGAGAAACATTATATCCCGATACAGGTTTTTTTCCAGTAATATCACAAACTCTCATCTCATCAAAATTTCTGCAAATATAGAATACGATTTTTGAATTTGCAAATTATAAAAATTTTATTTCAAAATTTCTTGACAAATTTTTTTAGGGAGGGAGGGTCCATAGTAAATAAATCCTGTATAAATTTGTACTAAATCAGCCTTCAAAAGGAATTTTTGTTTTGCATCATTAGGAGAGATTATTCCTCCTACTCCAATTAAAGGAATATTAGAATAAGAACGAATTTGTTGAATAAAATGATTAGCAAGATTTTGAAGGGGTTTACCGGAAATTCCTCCGTCCCCCATTTCAGGTTTGTAGTCTTGTAAATGTTCTTTGTGGATAGTAGTATTAGTGGCAATCAATCCATCAATTTGAAAATCCTTAATTACTTCCAATAAATCAAACAATTGTGTATCAGAGAGATCAGGAGCAATTTTGATAAGTAAGGGCTTTTTACCTAATTTTTTATTTAAATTTTGAACAGGCTCAATCAAAACTTTTAAGTTCTGTTTTTGTTGTAAATCCCTTAGATTAGGAGTATTCGGAGAACTTATATTCATTACAAAGTAATCGCCCTCATGATACAAATACTCAAGACATTTACAATAATCTTGGTAAGCTAATTCATTCGGAGTGAGTTTGTTTTTGCCAATGTTAATACCAATAACGAAGTCATGATATTTTCTTTTTTGAAGATTTTTTTTTACAACCTGCATACCATGATTATTGAAGCCCATTCGATTTAATAAAGCTTTATCGTTTGGTAGACGAAATAAACGGGGTTTCGGATTTCCTTCTTGAGGTAATGGAGTAACAGTACCAACTTCCATAAAACCCAAGCCTAATAAAGGTAAAAGATTAATCCATTCAGCGTTTTTATCAAAGCCAGCAGCCATACCTACAGGATTTTTGAAGGTAAGCCCCCAAACTTGCTTTTTTAATTGATTACTTTCTAAACAATAAAGTTTCTTTAAAATGATCTGACCAAGAAAAGATTGGGCTATCTTATTTATCCATTGAAAAACTCTCTCATGAGCAACCTCAGGTTCTAAACGAAATAAATACGATTTGATAAAATCATAAATCATCCCTGCAAAATTATAGAAAAATAAACCTTGCTTTTACCATAAACCTACGATCCTGAAAATATTCCATATGTTTTTATAAAATGGTGAATACCAATTTTTTTTAGATTGGTTTTCTTCTCTTAACCAAAAATGAAGGTTACTAACGGTATATAAATAACCAAAATGATAAGCAGTGTAATCCCAACGTTTAGTTGCTAGGCGTTTGTAGTCATAACGATAATTTTTTTCTTGTAATTTCACAAGTTCTAAAGCTTTCTGTCTTAAGCTATTCGCATCTTGTAGGTAATGTTTTAAGATTTTAATATTTTTTGCTGTTTTGATAATTTTTTGTTTGCGGTAGTTCAAAATATAATTTAATAATTCAGCTTTATGCCAAGCTCTATAAGCGGTGATTTGCACGCCCAAGTCTATTTCGTTAAGTATAGTATTTTCTTCGTAAAGGCTATCTATTGTTTCAGCATAAGCATTTAATAAAGGAACTGTAATTTGTAATAAACTATCAATGACCCATAGCCACGCACGATTATGTAAAAATTTATAACTATATGGAGGTCTTGGATGAAATTGCCTTTTAAAAAAAAACAATTCATCGGAGATGGTCATAGCAGTAAGCCACTGTATTAAATTCTTTTCTTTAAGAAAATAATTTTGAATTTTTAAGTACTCACGAAATATTCGTGCTTTTAATGTATCTCCAATCCATTGTTCGTAATACATGGTAGGTGTTCTTCCTTTGTCATGATAATTCCAGGACCACCTAGCGATAGACCAATCTATAAGCCAGTATCCCCACTCCCATCCTGAACTGAACGTAACATGACCTACAATTTGATGCGCAATACAAGTATCAATATCTTTCAAGCGGGCAGATAAATAGGGAAGTAAGAGCATAGGAATACTATTATCAAACGTAATCCAGTACGCTGATTCAGGATAATACCAAACCTCGCGAGAGTTTTTTTCTTTTAACATAAGCTCAAACATGTGCCTTTGATTAGGATTTTCGTATACAGGGGCATGCTCTTCCGTCAAATCATAAAACATTACAGTATGGACTAAAAGCCCCCTTTTTGCATCAAGTGCTTTTGTATTATCCGTCCATTCATATACTTTACGCTTTTTTTGAAGCACTTCTTTTTCATCTTTTATCACGTGTTGTCGACCAATCAAATAAGTATTTGGAGCGTTCTTTTGTAACCATTCTAAAATAAAAAGCCTTAATTCTTCTCTTTCTGCTTGATTACTACCTAAAAATTCAGCGGATTCATGCTCAACATTCAGATAATCTAAATTCAAAGTCTTAAGTAAATTAAGAGTTTTCTCTATTTCTTTTTTTTTACCATTAGTACTCTTCCAACTACTTTGATACAACTGAAAGGATTTTTGTTGTATCATGTGTAAAGAAACATCAAGTCCCATCAAAATACCACGACTATGCCCATAATTTACGATTTTTTGATAGTAAGGAAGCCACTTTTTTAAGTTTACAGTTCTCAATAAACAAAAATCAAAATAATTTTGCCCATTACGGACTAACCAGTCTAGGTATTCTTTTACTTCTTGGAAACCACCATAAGCTTCAGGGTCGTGGAGTACATCCGTAAGCTCAATAGGATGCATAGTATGAAGATGAAAGCCCCTCTTCTCAAAATAAGGATGAACTTCCCATATCCCTTGCAAATTTTCAATTTTTAAACGATCAGGAATTTTAGTATGTCTGGGATGGTAAAAATAAAAACCTAATTTTTCTTGTAAAAGTCCATACAAACCATAAGTAATTCCTTCATATGAATAAGCAGTGAGTGTCCAAGTTTTATGTTGAGTAAAATCCCAAGCATAATTTTGTTGAGGGACAGGTGTAATGAATATATTTGAAAATTTTTTTTGATTGGACGGCTCTATTAGCTGTATTTTAATAACAAAATCGGCCACATTAGGATAATCAACAATTTTTATATTAGGAATTTGAGTAATAAGTTGTTTAAAATCATAATAAGTGATTTGAATATTAGGATGATTGAATAATTCATGCGGGAGATAAATATTCTGGGGAAAAAGCCATGTACATGTAAAAGAATAAAACATAAGGCAACACCATTTGTTGAATTTTTTCATTGTCCGAATTTAAGTATAAAAAGCAAAAGTATGGAATTTTGAGAGATATAAAAAATCTCGTTTTTAAACGATTGTTCGGAGATTGCTTCACTTCATTCGTAATACGGTAGTGCATCGTTTTGTTCGCTATTGGGGAACGTAGACTTCAAGGCTCAATTACTCGTTAAGGTTAATGAGTATATTACAAATCAGTATTATGAATTGTTATTTTTTTGATCACAATTTTTCTATATCTGATTTTGGTAAACCCGTTGTTTTTGCAATAATTTCTATATCAACATTTAATGATTTCAAATATTTCGCAGTTTCTATCAATTTTAAACGTTCTTGTTCTAACAATTTTTCTTTTTCTTCTGCTTTTTTCTTTTCCTCCTCTAACAATTTTTCTTTTTCTTCCGCTCTTTTTCTTTCTTCTTCAGCCCGTTTCTTTTCTTCTTCTAACAATTTTTCTTTTTCTTCTGCTCTTTTTCTTTCTTGTGCGGCAATTTCTAACGCTTTTTCTATCTCCGTTTCTTTCTGTTTGAAGGTCTCTATTATCTCATCTTCTACATCCATAGTCCCTTTTACTTTCTCTTCTTCTATCGCTTTTGTTAATCTCCTCAATAAAGGAAAATATTCCTCTGACAAACCTTTCTCATCATATTCAATCTGATGACGTCTCGCCAAATCAAAAATATCCATTAATCTTTCTAACTCATCCGTTTTGTTTTGTTTCTTTTTTAAGGAAGGTATTTGAATAATGATGCAATCATGAGTTAAGGATTCTATAAATCTACTTTTTCCACTTTCTAATACTTTGTTTGTGCCATGTTCTAATATCTGTCTTTTCACACGTATGATGGGATAATCGTGATACTCTTCTAAATAATGTCCAAGAATATAAATGGTTACGATGGGTA
>CALLNY010000104.1 GCA_938005475.1 uncultured Bacteroidia bacterium
TTTTTTTTTTTTTTTTTTTTTTTTTTTTTTTTTTTTTTTCAAAATATTTCTTGACAATCATTTATTAATTCGCTTATTTTGCAATTAATTTCAATAACTAAAGCGCTATGCTATGTACAGCCAAATCGCAAAATTGTAAAAACTGGAATAAATACTTAGTAGAACTTCCATTCAGAGTGGATGAAACCTGTTTTGACTTTTTTAAACGGTATGGTAAATTAGAACTATTGGATTTTTCAAAATTTTCCCGTAGTTCCAAAATCTTTTTCAAAGTAAATCAACCTAATCAGCTAATGATTGAAGGTGTTTTAGGAAGTAATCAAGTACAATTCTCATTTTCTAAGTCGTCACAAATTAGAAAAGATATAATTTTTAATGAATTAGAGCAATGGTTAATATCCAATCAAAAAATAAGTTACACTCGTTAATTGAATCCAAAGCTTTATTATTGGATAGTAGCACAGTAGTAGTAGCTACTGATGAAAACATGGATGTAATCTACGTTAATGATATTTTTGAAGAAAGAACAGGTACTTCTTCGGATAAAATTTTAGGAAAAAATTTTTTGGAACTTTTAAGTGAATTTAACTCGGTAGAAAAGGTAGACGGTTGGCTACAGAAAATTGCTGAAGGAAACATTGCAAAACTTACACTCAAAATGAGATTATTAGAAAATGCCCAATGGATTCATTTTAGTGCCATTCCTTTTTTAGAAAAAAAAGATGGTTTTAAAGGATATCTATTCTCTGGAATCATAAAAGATGAGGAAAAAAAACTTTTAGAAATTTTAAGAAACAATGAACAAGAAGAAATTTTTAAAGACTTAAAAGTAGCAGGAGAGTATTTTCATGCCTTAATGCCGTCTCCCCAAAAATTCAAGCGCTTAACGCATGGTAATGGCTTCGTTTTTTATAAACCTCAACGCCTTATCGGTGGTGATTGGTACTTTTATACACTCTCCAATCGTAAGTTATTTTTGTTAGCAGGAGATTTTATTGGACATGGCATCCAAGCAGGTATTCTTTCTACCATCTTTATTACGTTGTTACGCAAATATAGCAAGTGGGAACATTTTTACGATCCCTTATCGGTCGTAGACTACTTTATCAAAAAATTTTGTAATATCATGCAATTGAATAACCACTCCAATATTCATTTGAGTTTGATTTCTACCATTTATGATTATGATGCACGTACTGTCGAATATGTATCTTTTAATTTTCCTATTTACCACTATCAAAATCAATTAAATCGTTTGGAATCCTACAAAAGCGACATTAATTTTGTGGACTGGAATATGAATAATTGGAGATTTTATCATCTTCATTTAAATCCACAAGAATGGATATGGATTTTTTCCGATGGAGCGAAAGATCAATATGGTGATGCTCTGAATAAACCTATTGGAATAAAAAAACTTAAAGATATCTTAATTGAGGCTTCTCAATTTAAGAACGTTGATGATTCTGAACAATTTTTAGTCTCTAAAAGTATAGAATGGATTGGAACTAGTACTCAAACGGATGATATTACTTTAATAGGCATAAAATTTTAATAAGCGATATGAGCTGGATGAATAAAACACTATCCATTTTTGGATGGAAAAAAAGAAAAGAAACTCCCCATAAAGAAGCCTTAGCTTCTCAACAAACCTTTAAAACGGTTGGGGATTTGAAGCAATGGGTTAAAAATGAACTACCGCCACTTGCATGGCAAAGAATTTGTTTACGTCTTACTAAATTTGTTATAGAACATTACAATTTTAGTTTAAATTCAGCACCAGACGGAACTAAGCTGCCTAATAGTTTGTTACAAAAAATAAATGAAGTAGTCAAAGAAATTTTTAATAAACAATTACCATATGGAAATTAAAGTATTAGATTCAACTTACGATAATCAAACGCATGCGTATAGAGTTGGTGATGAACCTATGGTATTTCATTGCCATCATTATAACTTATTCTTACAAAATACAATTGAAGATGCCTCTGATTTCGTAGACTCTTCTAAAGTTCTTACTCAAGCCGCTGAACATGTTGTTTACCACCAATGGAAAAATCTTACTGCCTCTACTCCCTTATCTTTGGATGACTTATTAGCAACTTTTAGTACCTTCGGCTTCGGAAAGTTAAATATACAAACATTAGATGTTAAAGGGGGTATTATCACTAGCAATTATGACCACTATGGATTAGGTTACATCAGTAAATATGAACCGCGAAATGAAAATCAACCTTCTGTATGTTACTTTACAAGAGGTTTTATTGCTGCATTATTTGCTTATTATTTCCAAAAACCCCTGCATTCCTATCAAGTTACTCAATTAGAGTGTTTTTCTAAAGGTTCTAATCGTAATGTTTTTGAGGTAAGATTATTAGAAATTCCTCAGAAGCCTATTGCTGATTTTTATCATGGTAAAGGAGTTCTTGGAAAAATTCCTGAATTTGGCAATAGAAACGATACAGCCATTGATTACTTAGGAATACGTGAAGCCTTGACTTCTATGAAGCTGGAAGGAAGTACGGAAACGGGCTTAATCGATGCTTTCGGCGTCCTACTTACCCGACATTATGCGAATTATTACTGTAATATCACTTTTGCTACTTTAAAAGGCTTAATCGATACACTCGGCGAAGAACAAGGCTATGCACTTAGCAAAGATTTATTCATTGAAGCGGGACATGTATGTGGCTTCAATACATTTGGAGGAATTATGCTTTCCATGGAATGGAACGCTCTCATCAAACCCATGATTCAAACTCGGGAAGATTGGATGCATGGTATCATTGGATGTATCAACGCATTAGGATGGGGAACTTATATCATCGAAGAACTTGTTCCTAACCAATTTCTCAAAGTACGTTTATATAATGATTATGAGAGCAACCATTATTTAATGATGCCCAATAAACCTGTAAAAAAGCCCATATCCTTTTTAGCGACAGGAGTTATGGCAGCACTTATGAACTTACTTTACCATTCCGATATTACTCAAAATCCTACTTTGGATGAAGCCTTCTATAATAAAACTTTTAAAACCCCCGGTAAATTTATTGGTAAACAAACTCAATGCAGAAGCTTGGGTGATGAATATGGACTTATTGAAGTGACAAGAGAGTAAGATTCTTTCCATACCTAAATAACAGAACATGGAGCTATTAATTCCATGTTCTTTTTTATTAGGGAATTTTCTTGAGTATTGGATTAAAAAGGATAATACACTCTCCTTTTGCTTCGTTTTTAGAAAAATAATTAATCAATTCAGAACAATAGCCTCTATGAAAAGATTCAAACTTTTTTGTCAACTCTCTAACTACAACAACTTTACAATCTCCAAAATACGTTAGAATATCTTGTAAAGTTTTCAAAATACGAAAGGGTGATTCATAAAAAATAATTGTCTTTTCTTCTGATTGAAGATGAATAAGTTTAGAATGTCTACCTTTTTTTACGGGTAAAAAACCTTCAAACGAGAAACGGTCGCAGGGTAGTC
Source organism: uncultured Bacteroidia bacterium (assembly GCA_938005475.1). Taxonomy (GTDB): domain Bacteria; phylum Bacteroidota; class Bacteroidia; order J057; family CALLMJ01; genus CALLMJ01. Next base: position 3,494 of record CALLNY010000104.1, read on the forward strand.
CAGAAGCAACGAGAGCAGGAACAAAAGCAGTGGGTCCAGGTAAGCATTCAACGGGAATATTTTTTTCAATAGCTTGATTTACAATAAGATATCCTGGGTCAGAGATTCCTGGTGTACCAGCATCAGTTATTACGGCAATATTTTTACCTTGTAAGATTTTTTGTAATACATAATGAACTTTTTGGTGTTCATTATATTGATGTAAAGCAGTTAATGGAGTAGAAATATTATAGTGCTTTAATAAAATAGCAGAGTTTCTTGTATCCTCCGCTGCGATTTCATCAACTGATTGCAATACTTTAAGGGCTCGAAGTGTAATATCTTCTAAATTACCAATTGGAGTAGGAACAATAAATAATTTACTCTTTTCCACGCTTGGGGTCAATAGCCGCTTTCAATATGTCAGATAGTTTTTCAAATCCCACTAATTTCCATCTCCCATCTAATTTTCTAAATCTTAAATGAAATGGAAATGTTTTATCCTCTTTTTGTAAGTCTATTTTTATTACTGCATGATTATCATCATAAGAAACACTTTCTATTGTAGAGAGCTTAGTAACCACAAAATTTTTACTTTGACGTTTCTCTTTAATAAGTTTTAAAAGTTGATTTTTAACAGCTTTTGCCAATAATATTCTAAAAAAATCATTTTGGAAATGATTGGATTGTAACATCTTTAAAGGGGAGACGATATCATTGGGAAGAAGTTCTACGGGCATTAACGCAATCTCATCAATAATAGATTCAGATAAGCTATCGGTATCACAATAATATTGAAACTCGTCTATATTACTTTTTTCAAAAGCCTCTCCTAATTTTATCATGCAATAATATGGTGTAGTATAAATATAAACAAAAGCCCCTATACCTAATAAAACAAGCAATATCACAAAATAAAAACCATATTTAACAACTTTACTTGCCATGATTGAAATTTTTTACAACTTTTTAAAATACTTGCAAATCTAATAATTTTGGATGTAATCTCATCTAAATTCCACAATTTTATAGGTCTAAAATTGATGCTTGTTAATAACATTTTAATTGATTATAATTTGATAATCAATGATTTATAAATAAAAAGTAAATGTCATATATTTACGAATGGGATTACTAATTTTTAGCTATATTTTTGTAGTGATTAATATGAAAGCATTCATATCATGGATAGAAACCCATTTGCAAGGAGATAAAATTATTTGGTTAGTAGTATTTCTTTTAGGCCTAATCAGTTTACTTGCAGTTTATAGTTCTACCTCTGCATTAGCTTTTCGTTATCAGGGTGGGAACACGGAATACTATTTTCTGAAGCATTTCTTTTTAATTTTAGGTGCTTTTTTAGTAATGTTTGTAGTTCATCAATTAGACTACAAATTTTTTTCAAAAATTAGTTTTTTGTTAGTGTTTGTATCCATAATTTTATTAGTTTATACTTTATTTCAAGGAGACCAATATGAAATTAATGATGCACAACGATGGATTACCTTATTTGGACAATCATTTCAAGCATCCGATTTTGCTAAATTTTCATTAATTGTTTATTTAGCAAGAATACTCACCGAAAAACAAGGTCACATCAAAGATTTTCAGAAAAGTTTTTTACCGATTATTTTGTTTGTTTCTATCATTTGTGGTTTAATTGCCCCTGCAAATTTAAGTACCGCTATTTTATTGTTCATTTGTTGTTTAATATTAATGTATGTTGCAGGTATAAAGTTACAATATTTAATTTCTTTGTTATTGATAGGTTTTATAGGAACTATCATTTTGATGTTTACAGTAAAAAGAGGTGAAACTTGGAGAAATCGTTTACGAGACTATATAGAACGCATAAGCTCAACGGATTATGAACCTAACTATCAAACTGAACAAGCTAATATTGCCATTGCAACGGGAGGAATAATAGGAAAAGGTGTAGGTAAAAGTGTTCAACGTAACTTCTTACCACATCCTTACTCCGATTTTATTTTTGCTATTATTTTAGAGGAATATGGAATTTTGGGTGGGCTTGTTATTTTAAGTTTATATTTTGTTCTATTATTTAGAAGTTTAGCAATTATTACCGTATCTAAAACCTTTGGTGCTTTATTAGCGGCTGGCTTATGTTTTTTAATTGTTGTTCAAGCACTTATCAATATGGGCGTAACCGTTGGAATATTACCCGTTACAGGGCTTCCTTTACCATTTATCAGTATGGGTGGTACTTCCTTATTATTTACGGGATTATCGTTAGGGGTGATTTTAAGTGTTAGTAGAGCCGTATTAAATGAAAAAACTAACTTAACATAAATTTATGCTCAATAAAATAATTATAACAGGTGGTGGAACCGGAGGGCATATTTTTCCTGCTATCGCTATAGCTAATCTATTAAAAACTCATTATCCCAACCTAGAGATTTTGTTTGTTACAGCCAATGGAATGGAAGTCTCTATCCTCCAAAAATTTAATTATCCCTATCAAAATATATGGATTTCAGGATTTTATAGACAGCTAAACTTCAAAAATATATTAAGAAATTTAACCCTTCCTCTAAAATTAGTCATTTCTCGTTATCAAGCACAAAATATTTTAAATAACTTTAAGCCTCAAATCGTGATAGGCGTAGGTGGTTATGCAGCCTATCCAACCCTCCTACAAGCAATTTCCATGAAAATTCCTACCGTTATTCAAGAACAAAATGCATATCCCGGTATGACCAACAGAATGCTGGCTCCCAAAGTAGATTTAGTATTGCTTGGTAATTCACTTGCCGCCGATAAATTAGAATGTAAAAGAAAAATATATTCCGGAAACCCTGTTCGTAGAACCATCTTCAATGGAAATAAAACCCAATTTTTTGAAAAATACTATTTAGAAGATAAACCTACCCTTTTATTGTTAGGGGGCAGTTTAGGCGCAAAAACCCTTAATTCTGCTATGCTAAATCATCACTCAACTTTGCTAAATGAAGGTTTTCAAATTATTTGGCAATGTGGTAACATCTACTATGATAAACTTAAAAATCAGATTAAAAAAAATAAAGGATTAGTTCTGTTACCCTTTATTGAAGATATGGCGGATGCCTATGCTGCGGCTGATTTAATTATTAGCAGAGCCGGTGCTATGTCCGTCTCTGAAATTATGAACTTAAGAAAACCCTCCATTCTAGTGCCTTCGCCTAATGTTGCTGACAACCACCAAACCTTTAATGCACGCTCACTCGCCGATTATAGTGCCGCTATTACGCTACCTGACCACCTCCTCAATGAAAAATTATTACAACAAATTCAATTCCTTTTCCAACAAAATGGTTTGGCTCAACTACAAAAACAATTAAATCTCCTAAAACTGCCCAATACTGATAACATCATTCTTAATGAAATCGTAAATTTAGTGGTATGAACTTGACATCTGTATTTTTTTTAGGAATTGGAGGAATTGGTATGAGTGCATTAGCTCGTTTCTTAAAATCTAAAAATATTCCTGTCGCAGGATATGATAAAACTTACACCCCCTTAACCCAACAACTGCAAAACGAAGGAATTAACATTATCTATGAAGATTTACCAGACGCTATCCAAGATTTTGATTATGTGGTTTATACCCCCGCAATCCCCAAAAATTTAAAACTCCTTCAATATGCAATACATTCTAATAAACTTATTTTAAAAAGAGCCCAACTATTAGGTGAAATTTCTAAAAATTTTAAAACATTAGCTGTTGCAGGAACTCATGGAAAAACTACTACCTCTGGTATGCTTGCGCATTTATTAAAATCTTCTGGTATTCAATGCTCCGCTTTTATTGGTGGTATTTCTAAAAACTATAATTCAAACTATATTTCAGGAAACAATGATTTACTGGTCGTGGAAGCAGATGAATATGACCGTTCCTTCTGGACACTCTTCCCTGAATACGCCATCATTACCTCCGTTGACCCTGACCACCTCGATATTTATCATGATACAGAAAACTTTGAACGAGGATTTATTCAATTTGCTAACCAAGTAAAAACTAAAATCTTTTTACATGAACACCTAATAAATTTCTCCTCTAAAATACATAAAGCCTATGATTTCTACGGAATTACAGGTAATTCTAAATACTACCTAAAAGTAAAAAATTCTGATAGTCTGATTAACTATTTTGATTACTTTTCACCACAAGGTTGCATACAAAATTTAGTATTCCATTTCCCTGGTGAACATAATCTCAAAAATATTTGTGCCGCAATAACGCTAGCCCTGCTCAATGGAGCTAATGAACTAGGTATACAAACTGGTGTTAGGACTTTTCAAGGAATTCAAAGACGATTTGATATTCAAATCAATACCAAAGATTTAGTTTACATTGATGATTATGCTCATCATCCCATAGAAATCAGCGCTTTATTGAATGCAGTAAAAAAACTTCTACCCAACCATTATATCATTGCTATTTTCCAACCTCACTTATTTTCAAGAACCCGTGATTTTTATAAAGAATTTGCTAGTAGTTTAAGTCTTGCAGATGAAATTGTTTTGTTACCTATTTATCCAGCGAGAGAGTTATCCATACCCCACATCACCTCCAATATAATTTATCAACAAATCACTAAAAACCACAAACACTTAATAAATTTGCATCATCTTCCCGATTTTATACCTAATTTAATAAAGAAGCCTACTGTAATCCTGACCATCGGAGCAGGCGATATTGATACTATTGTAGAACCCTTAAAACAAAAACTCATTAAATATGAAAAAATTATTGATACAACCTAAACTCATAAGCATTATTACGCTCGTTGTTATGACGATTGGGTTAATCTTGTATTCAGGCGAGTATCAAAACCATAAAATTTGTCGGGATGTTGTAGTACATTTTAAAAATACGCATGAATTACCATTTTTAGATGCCGATAACATCAAACAAATCCTAGAAACCCCACTTATTTTAGGTGAACCTTATCACAAAATCAATCTACAAGCACTAGAAAACAAATTAAAAAGAAATCCATTTATTGCAGATGCTGAAATCTTTATTCGTTCAGACAGAGCCTTGCAGGTAAATGTAAAACTAAAAGAAGTAGCGGCTAGAGTTTACGAAACTAATGGAAAAAGTTACTATATCGATTTTGAAGGAAACAAAATTCCTTTATCACCTAATTATAGTGCTAGGACCATACTTATTCGAGGCGACTTTAAAGAAGCATTCAAAACAAAAGCTATTCAAAACGATTACTTAAAAAACTGTTTGCCATTTTTAAAATATATTTCTCAACATTTTGAATTTTCGTTGATAATATCAGAATTGAAAATTTTTGAAGATGGAAATATAGAAATTTATCCTGAACTTGGTAATTTTGTTATTGAGTTTGGAGGCATGGAAAATTATGAACAAAAATTACAACACTTGTGGATGTTCTATAAAAAGGTTCTTCCTAAAGTCGGGTGGAACTATTACGAAAGAATTGTATTAAAGTATAATAATCAAATATTGGGTAGAAAAAAATTAGTATAGGATATGTCAAGCGATAATATAATAGTAGGGTTGGATATAGGAACGACCAAAATATGTGCCATTGTAGGCAGGGAAGATGAATACGGCAATATTGATATTTTAGGAATTGGACGAGCAGACTCCGAGGGGGTCAATAGAGGTGTTATCACTAATATAGATAGAACCGTTGAAGCTATAAGAAGAGCTGTTGCTGAAGCAGAAAATCAAGCCAATGTAGACATTCGCTCTGTTTATGTAGGAATTGCAGGAGACCATATCCGTAGTATGCAATTTAAAAATATGATTACCTTGAACAATCCGGATATGATTATCCGTGAAGAAGATGTTAATCGCTTGATTGAAAATACTTTTCAAATTCCTATTGCCCCAGGGACAGAGATAGTACATGTTCTACCACAAGATTATACAGTGGATAATGAACGAGGGATTACACGCCCCGTAGGCTTTGCAGGAGTACGGCTAGAAGGTAACTTTCATGTGGTTACAGCCCAAACAACAGCCGCAAAAAATATTTATCGCTGTGTAGAAAAAGCAGGATTAGAAACTATAGAACTTGTTTTAGAGCCTATTGCTTCCAGTTTTGCAGTCCTTTCAGAAGAAGAAAAAGAGGCAGGCGTCTGTATGGTAGATATCGGTGGCGGAACAACGGATTTAGCTATTTTTAAAGATAACATTATCATGCATACTGCTGTTATCCCTTTTGGTGGCAATGTTATTACAGATGATATCATGCAAGGATGTTACCTTACTAAAAAACAAGCCGAAAAACTAAAAAAAGAGCATGGTGCAGCTATTGCGGAAATGGTCAACAAAGATGATTATATTTCCGTTTCTCAATTACAAGGAAGACCCCCCAAAACTATCATGCGTAAAATGTTAGCCCAAATTATTCAAGCCCGTTGCGAAGAAATCATTGAATTCGTTGCCACTGAAATTAAAAACGCAGGTTTTGATAAAAGAAAATTGATTGGTGGTATTGTAGTTACGGGGGGGGGCTCGCAACTATTACACTTAAAAGAATTATTCGAATATGTTACTGGTATTGATACAAGAATCGGTACCGTTTCAGAGCATATCTCCAAAGGCTTAGTTAATGAAGTAAATCACCCATCTAATGCTACTGGGGCAGGATTAGTGATTTATGGCTTTAAAAATAATATTACCATAAATTTGCAAGATATTCAACAAGAAAAATCTACCCCTAAAACCATTAAAACAAATAGTAGTTCAGGATTCATGTCAAAAATAAAATCTTGGTTTGAAAAAACTTTAACTGGTGAAAATATTGAATAAATTTTACAAAAAATTAACTAATCAACAAAATATAACGAAATGGAAATCGATTTTGTAGGAAACTCACAAAATAGCATCATAAAGGTTATTGGAGTAGGAGGTGGTGGGACCAACGCCGTCAATGCAATGTTCAAAGCAGGCATTCAAGGAGTAGATTTTTTAGTTTGTAACACCGACATACAATCACTACAAAATAGTATTGTAACCAACAAAATACATTTAGGGAAAAATCAAACAAAAGGTTTAGGAGGTGGTGCAGACCCCAACGTAGGTCGGCAATCAGCAGAAGAGTCAATTGATGAAATCAAAGAGTATCTCAAAAATAATACACAGATGGTATTTATTACAGCAGGTATGGGCGGTGCAACGGGTACAGGAGCTTCACCTGTAATTGCCGCAGTTGCTAAACAAATGGGAATACTCACGGTTGGTATTGTTACTACCCCCTTCCACATGGAAAGTAAATGGAGAATGGACATTGCCATGAGCGGCATTCGTAACTTAAAAGAACATGTAGATACCCTTATCGTCATCAATAATCAAAATCTAATCAAATTACTTCCCAAAAATATTAAAATGCGAGATGCTTACAGAAAGGTAGATGAAGTACTGCTCAATGCAGCAAAAGGTATCTCCGAGATTATAACTAAAAGTGGGTATATTAACGTGGACTTTGCGGATGTAAGAACCATTATGAAAGATGGGGGAGCCGCCATCATGGGAACTGCTTGCTTTGAAGGAGAAAACAGAGCTTTGCTTGCCATTGAGGAAGCATTATCAAGCCCCTTGCTGGATAACGTCGATATTGCAGGTGCTGAAGGAGTTCTCTTAAATATTACCGCTTCCGAAGATACTTTAACAATGGAAGAAGTTTCTATTATTGGAGAATACGTAAATAATGCTGTTGGCGAAAATGCTAAAATCATCTTCGGGCAAGTCTACGACGAAACTATGGGCGATAAACTCTCCGTCACGGTAATTGCTACAGGCTTTGACAAAAAAAAATCCTCAAAAAACACTAACCTCTCTCTGAATGATAAACCTATCCCAAACGAAGTTTTACATATCCCTGATGAAACCCTTGAAGTACATAGTAGCTTTGATATTTCTAAATTCTTTAAAGAAGATACTGAACAAACCCCTAAAAAACAAGATAAAATTCAACCCATCTTAAAAGAAAATACGAAACCTGAAACTATCAATCCCTTAAATACAAAAGAACAACCTATTCCCGAAGTTGCTGAACCTCAGTTATCTAATAAATTTCAAGAGATATCTCCTGATAAAGATTTACTAGAAGAAAAAAAACAGAAGGTCATCAATGACGCCCAGTTAGACTACAAAAACACAGAAAGAATGAAACAATTAGAAAATCAACCTGCCTGGGTTAGAAGAAATGTTTTATTAGAAGATGCAACTACTAATCCAAAACTTTCTAAATTGACCGTAGATTTAGACCAAAACGGTAAAGGAAAATTAAGGGACAATAACTCGTTCCTGTTTGATGCTGTAGATTAAGCCTATGAGCCTTCATAAAGAATTTTATCCCACTGCGCTCTATATCATCATACCAGCTTTTTTTTTGATAATACTTGCTTTCCTATTCTTACCTTTCGCTTTTTTCATTCCTATTGGAGGAGCAAGCTTTATCTTGATACTATTGGTCTTTAATTTCTTCCGAAACCCCAATATCACTATTAACGCAAATGAAAATTATATATTAGCCCCTTGCGATGGCAAAGTAGTCGTTATTGAAGAAGTTTTGGAGCCCATTTTCTTTAAACAAAAAGTACGACAAATTTCTATTTTTATGTCTCCGTTGAATGTGCATGTGAATAGAAGCCCGATAAGTGGTCAAATTGTGCATTGTGAATATTACCCAGGCAAATTTTTAGTTGCTTTTCACCCTAAATCTTCCACAGAAAATGAACAAACCTATTTTGTCGTTAAAAATGAAACTCTACAAGTAGGTTTCAAACAAATAGCAGGAGCCGTTGCTAGAAGAATAAAATATTACGTGAAAAAAGGAGATATTTTACAGCAAGGTCAGGAGTTCGGTTTTATCAAATTCGGCTCCCGTATGGATATTTTTATACCCCTAGATGCACAAGTAAAAGTTCAACTCAATCAAAAAACTGTTGGTGGGCAAACTGTTCTCGCTGAAATTATTTAATTCCCTTCTTACTGATACCAAACTTATTACTTATTATCAGTTTCTTCGATTAGGTACCAATATTCTTATAGCGATACTTTTTAGTAAATTTTTTTTTAATACGCATACATTAGCCCAATATGAAACCATCGTTCTCACTGTAAGTTCTTTTGTTTTCTTCTGGAATACAGGCTTTGTTCGTTTTTTCCAATCTTACTATGCAAATTATAAACACACATTACATAATTTTTTAAATCAAATTTTTTCTACTTCCGCTGGTATTGGCTTGCTTACTGCCTTTTGTTACCTAAGCCTTACTTTACCTTTGAATAGTCTTAATACTCTAATTGCCGCTAAAATCTTTACTTCTATTATCGCTAACCCTATTGAATACTACGGAATTGCATTAAAAAAACATAAAATCGTTTTCTTTATTATTACCGTGTATTTTTTAGCTTTCTTCACCTGGACCGTATATGCTTATCGTTATCATACTTTTGAAACTTTATTGTTAGGATGGCTCTTGTTAGATTTCTTAAAAATTATAACTTTCTACTTGAACCTGACGTTTCGCTTTACTTTTTTAAAAGGAATTGTATTATGCAATTTAATTTTTTTGAGTTTGAGCGCCTTACTTTCAGGTGGTGTAGAATACATTAACTTTTGGCTTGTAAAACAACATTACAACGATACGGATTTCTTGATTTATCGTTACGGAGCAAGAGAAATTCCTTTCTCTGCTTTGCTAGCTTATAGCCTCTCCGCCTCCTTAACCGCCCAAATTCGAATACAAAATCTATCTACCCAACAAATAAATCAAAAAATTACTCAATTAATACATCTTACGTTTCCTATTTCTATTGTTTTACTTGTCCTTTCTAAGCCCCTTTTTCAGTTGTTATATGGACAATCTTTATATCTCGCTTATCAAGTTTTTGATATTTTTTTATTACTCAATATTTCCCGTGTGATGCTTTTTGATATTTATTTGCTTGCCAATCAGAAACATAGATTTTTCTTATTCACTTCTCTATTTGAATTGATTGTTGTTAGTGTGATTACCTATTATGGAATTTACAATCATTGGAACATAAGCAATATTGCTTTTTCTGTCTTTATAACCTATTTTTTTGAACGAATTATCTTACTGTGGAAGTTAAAAATAATGAAAATCAAAAGCTTAAACTTCTTCCCATGGAAAATATGGGGAATATACTCAATAATAATTGCAATTCTTTATGTTTTAAAACGAATTTTGTAAATTAAGAAATATTAACTCCACTTTATTCTATAACAATAAACTCAATATTAATGCAAGTACGAAGAGAACTGCAATTTTTGTATTAAAACCACTTTTTCTCAACAAATAGTATAATTTATGCATAGTAAAAAATTTACAAAACCAATTCCTCAAAAAACAGTCGGCTCAAATTTTTCATCATTTAACATTTTGGCGCTTTCCCCAGTAGCTTTAATCACAAATAATCCTTTCCTTTGAGCATATTTATCCGCATGAGCATTCGCACGCAAAAATGCTACTGCCCCATATACCTTGTTATCTTTATAAGATGGAAAAGCTTGTTTAAATATTTTTAAC
>CALLNY010000105.1 GCA_938005475.1 uncultured Bacteroidia bacterium
TTTGAGCAATCGAACTTTACGGATGAGACGAGGGTAACGAAAGAATATCCATATATAGTGGATATGGAAGAGTTAAGGCTTACGACGGAGATTTTGCATTATGCGGGGACGAGTCCTGAGGAGCGTAAACAGATTGAGATAGAGCGGGAGGCGTAGCGTAGTGTTAATGCGATGTTTGAAGAGAAAGAGCGAGAGCTGTTATCCAAAATTCAAAAGAAAGAAAAATTATTAGAAGAAGAAAAACAAAGAGCGGAACAAGAAAAACAAAGAGCAGAACAAGAGCGGCAAAGGGCAGAAGAGAAAGAAAAATTATTAGAGCAAGAACGGCAAAGAGCAGAGCAACAGCGACAAAGGGCAGAGGAAAAAGAAAAATTGTTAAGGCAAATCATAAATTCAATTAAGATGAAGCGAAATCTTGGTATTGAAGACCAACAAATTGAGCAATCCTTAAACATCCGTATAAAAGATTACCTTTAATTTTTTTCTTATCTTTGCATGATTAACTTTTAGTTACTGTCATGCAAAAAAAATACATACTTTCATTAGACGAAGGCACTTCTTCTGCTCGTGCTATTATCTTTGATTTTAAAGGAAATATTGTCTCCATTGGTAGAAAGAATTTTGAATTAATTTATCCTCATGCAGGATGGGTAGAACAAAACCCTTTAGAAATTCTAAAAGCACAAGAACTTGCAGTAAAAGAAGCTATCTATAACGCTGGTATACAAAAAGATGAAATTATAGGTATAGGAATTACCAACCAAAGAGAAACAGTAGTATGTTGGAATAAAGAAACAGGACAACCTGTCTATAATGCTATTGTTTGGCAAGATAGAAGGACTACCGATTTCTGTGAAAATTTAAAAAATCGTAACTTACATCCAATCATCCAATCTAAAACAGGGCTTATCATTGACCCTTACTTCTCTGCCTCTAAAATTCATTGGATACTTCAAAACGTTCCTGAAGCTCAACAATTACTTTCTGAACAAAAATTACTATGGGGAACTATTGATACATGGTTAATATGGAACTTCACCAAAAAGAAAATTTATGCCACTGATGTATCCAATGCTTCTAGGACTATGCTTTTTAATATTCATAACTTACAATGGGATAACGAACTATTAAAAATTTTCCAATTAGAACCCATACGTGAAGATTTCTTACCTATTATTAAAAATACCGTTGATAATTACGGAATTTACGAAGATTTAGGTATTCCTATTTATGCTGTTATAGGGGACCAACAGAGTGCTACATTTGGACAAGCCTGTTTTGAACCAGGCATGGTCAAAAATACCTATGGGACAGGATGTTTCCTTTTGATGAACACGGGTAATAAGCCATTTATCTCAAGGCACCAATTAATAACTACGATTGCATGGAAAATTGGACAGGATACTACCTATGCATTAGAGGGAGCTATTTTTAGCGCAGGAGCTTCTATTCAATGGTTAGAAGAAGTTGGTATAGTTAAAGATGTTAAAGAATTGACAACTCTTGCGGATAGCCTCACTGAAAATGAAGACGTTTACTTAGTTCCTGCTTTTGCAGGACTTGGAGTACCTCAATGGGACCCCACCGCTCGTGGAGCGATTCTCGGTCTTACAAGAGGTAGTACAAAAGCCCATCTTGCCCGAGCCGCACTTGAAAGCATGGCTTTCCAATCACAAGAAGTAATAGAACGAATGTCCATAGATTCTCAAATTCCTGTAAAAGAACTCCGTGTGGACGGTGGCGCTAGCCAAAACCCTACTCTCATGCAATTTCAAGCTGATATTTCGCAAGTTCTTATCTTACAACCTCAAAACTACGAAACCACCGCTCTTGGAGCCGCACTACTCGCTGGAATTGGTGCCCGTGTTTATGACAATTTACCCCAAATTCAAGCCCTCTGGAAACTAAAAAAAGCTTTTAAACCTACAAAAAATACTGAATGGTCACAAAAACAAATGAATAAATGGAAAAAAGCCATTCAACGTGCTATGTATTGGGCTGTCGATGAATAAAATTTATACAATATCACTTTCCTGAAATCAAGCCAATAAAATTTTACGTAACTTTGCAGCATGCAAGCAGTTTACATTGTAGCGGCAAAACGTAGTGCTATTGGAAAATATGGAGGAAGTTTATCTTCTGTCCGACCAGATGATTTATTAGCATATGCCATTCAAGCAGTATTAAAAGAAGTTCCCAACCTAAATTTACAAAGTATTGATGAGGTCATTTCGGGAGCGGCAAACCAGTCAGGGGAGGATAATCGCAATGTGGCACGTATGGCTTTATTGTTAGCGGGGCTACCTCCCACTGTCCCAGGAGTTACAGTGAATAGATTATGCGCATCGGGATTACAAGCAATCATTGATGGCTATCGTAGTATTACTATCGGAGAAAATGAACTTGTTCTTGCGGGGGGAGTAGAAAGTATGACTCGCGCTCCTTTTGTTATGGCAAAAGCCTTCCAACCTTTCCAAAGAACTGTTGAATTCTACGATACTACTATGGGATGGCGATTCACTAACCCTAAATTAGCTCAAATGTATTATCCCTATTCTATGGGCGAAACCGCTGAAAACGTCGCTAAAAAACTGAATATATCTCGTGAAGTACAAGATGAATTTGCCTATCACTCTCAATTGAAATACCAAAAAGCTTATGAGGCAGGAAAATTTAAACAAGAAATCTTTGATATTGAGATTACAGAAGGTAAAACCACCCGTGTTTTTAATGTGGATGAACATCCTCGTTTGAGCACTATGGAACAGCTGGCCAGATTAAAACCTGCATTTGTAAAAGACGGTACAGTAACAGCAGGAAATAGTTCTGGCATTAACGATGGCTCAGCGATGTTAGTTTTAGCGAATGAGGCTACACTAAAAAAACATCAGTGGAAACCAATGGCAAGGATTGTTGCGGCGGCAAGCGCAGGAATAGACCCAGCTATCATGGGATTAGGTCCCGTCCCTGCGACCCAAAAAGTACTCCAAAAAGCTGGTTTAAATTTAAATGATATTGGTTTAATTGAATTGAATGAAGCTTTTGCGGCACAGTCTGTTGGTTGTATACAAGAATTGGGATTAAACCCTGATATAGTGAACGTGAACGGTGGAGCCATAGCTCTTGGACATCCGCTGGGATGTTCAGGAGCACGAATCATGACTACGCTGCTTTATGAAATGCAACGCAGAGAAAAGGTACGTTATGGTTTAGCGACGCTATGCGTTGGAGTTGGGCAGGGGCTTGCTATGATTGTGGAAAAATGTTAAAATAAAATGCGTGAGGGATGCGTAGGGCGCAAAGCGGTACTGCCTTTGAGCGAAGCGAAAAGGATTACTGAAACCCGAAGCACCCCGACCCGTGCCCTGAGCTTTGCGAAAGGAAAGGGACACGCCCTAATCAAAAAGATTCTTACTTATCTCTATATGAAAAATATCTTTTTCTTAATCGTTTTAAGCAATGCCTTTCAAGTAATGGCACAAGACCCCAACATTTATAGAAACAAAAAAGATGGGGGCTATCAATTTAGGGTAGTAAAAAATTTAGAAACTACCCCTATTCAAGACCAAGGAAATTCTGGCACGTGTTGGTCTTTTTCTACCTTGTCATTTTTTGAGTCAGAACTGTTGAGACAAGGGAAAAAAGGTTATAATTTATCAGAAATGTTTGTCGCAAGGAAATGTTACGAAGATAAAGGAGAGCTATATGTGCGTATGCACGGTACAACTCCTTTTGCCCAAGGAGGGGCTTTCCATGACGTAACATACGTCCTTAAAAAATATGGTATGGTGCCCGAAGAAGTATATAAAGGGTTAAATTACGATGAAACTAAACATAATCATACAGAAGTAGAAAAAATTTTACATAATTATGTGAAAGCCGTCGTAGAAAGTGGAAGTAGAGGCAAAATTTCTTCTGTTTGGAAGCAAGGTTTTTTAGCTACATTAGATGCATATTTCGGCAAAGTACCTGAACAATTTTCTTACAATGGAAAAACTTATACACCACAATCCTACGCCAAAGAAATGGGTCTAAATCCGGATGATTATATCGAAATTACATCGTTCAATCATCATCCTTTTTATTCGCAATTTATGTTAGAGGTACCTGATAATTGGTTGTTTAGCAAAGTTTATAATGTTCCGCTAAAAGATTTATCAGAAATTATGGATTACGCAATAAATAATGGGTATACGGTGGCTTGGGCTTCCGATGTAAGTGAGAAAGGTTTTTCTTTCAAAAACGGCGTAGCTATTGTACCTGAAAAAGACTGGTCAGAATATAGCAAAGAAGAAATTGAAAAAATGTTCAATGAGCCTGTAAAACAACGTACTATCACTCAAGAAATGCGTCAGTTAGGTTTTGATAACTATGAAACTCAAGATGATCATGGTATGCATATCGTAGGAATTTTCAAAGACCAATTAGGACAAAAATATTTTTTAGTAAAAAATTCTTGGGGTAACCAATCAAATGAGTGCGATGGCTTTTTTTATGCTTCTGAAGCATTCTTTTTATATAAAACTACTTGTATCATGATTCATAAAAAAGCCGTTCCTCCTATTATAGCCCAAAAATTAGGGCTGTAAAAAAATTTTTTTTCAAAAATTTGGTTTTATCATGAACTTTTATTATTTTTGCTAAAAATTATATTCAATATGAAAAACCTAAAATCTACTATTTTACTTGCTCTAATAAATCTTTTATTAGTAGAAATTAAGGCACAAAATGTAGGGATAGGAACCAATAGTCCCCACCCTACTGCCAAATTAGAGATTTTAACGAATGACAGTGGTTTACTCATTCCTAGACTTACAACCACTGAACGAGACGCAATTGTAAGCCCTGCCGATGCATTGATGATTTTTAATTTAACCACAAGATGTTTAGAAATCTACAATGCTAATACCAATGCATGGGTATCTATCGGATGTATAGATTGCCAATTACCGGGCAATTTTGTTGCTACAGCGGCAACAGGTACTACATCATCTTCCTTTACTGCGAATTGGACTTCGAGCTATGGCTCTACTTCCTACATTTTAGAGGTAGCAACAGACGCTGGTTTCACCAATTATGTAACGGGTTTCAATAATTTGAATGTGGGATTTGTGACTAGTTTCAATGTAACAGGTTTAAGCTGTGGACAGACCTACTACTATCGCGTTAAAGGTACCAATGCATGCGGAACCACACCCGTTACCAACGTTATTTCGGTTACTCTAACGGCATCAGGAAAAGTATTTTTTAATTATGTATCGAATACATATCAAACCTGGACAGTTCCCTCTTGTGTGAATACGATAACAATTAAAGCATGGGGAGCTGGAGGAGGTGGTGGAGGATATGATTATTGTTTGGGAAGTGGAGTTGGAGGACATGGTGGCGGTGGAGCCTATACTACTACGTCTATTTCAGTAAATCCGGGAGATGTTTTAAGAATTTATGTAGGTCAAAGAGGAGAAAGAGGTGTAGATCAGTCAACTGGTACAGGGGCAGGAGCGGGGGGCTGGGGGTATGGTTCTGGTGCGAATGGAGGTAATCCAGGTAGTTCAGGTTTTTCAGGACCTGGTGGTGGCGGAGGTGGATCCAGTGCTGTATTGAATTTTACTACTTCTACGCTTTTATGTGTTGCGGCGGGTGGAGGAGGTGGAGGAGGTGGAGGACATGAGAGTCCTTGTGCTGGAGGGCATGGAGGGGGTGGCGGTCAAAATGGGGTTACATCAAGTGGTACTGGTGGTGTAACAGGAGGCGCTCCGAATGAAAATGGCACTGCAGGAGGTAACAGATATGGAGATGGCGGCGGCGGCGGCGGCGGCGGCGGCGGGTACACAAATGGTGGAACGGGAGGTGGCGCTGCTACTTGTGATTGTGGTGGCGGTGGTGGAGCCGGAGGAAACAGTTACGTGATGCTCCCAGGTACTATTACTAATGGAACCGCTCCCCTACCAGGAAATTCCACAGACCCCGATTTATGTACTGGATGTGCTAGTGGCGGTAATGGCGGGACCTCCAGTTCTAACTCTCAAAATGGAGGACACGGTCTAGTCGTTATAGAGTATTGATATTTTCTACAATATAATATTGCCATAAAGAACCTGAACTATGTTTAGGTTCTTTTTTTATAGCTCTTAATGATTTTTATGACTTTTACATTTTTTTAGCTTCTCTGTGATTTCTGGTGATAACTTTTCTCAGAAAGGGTTAATAAAACATTAGAGTAGCTTTGATGCTTCCATAAAAAAGCCGTTTCTCCTATTATAGCCCCTAAAATTAACTGAATTAGTTTCAGGTGTCCTCAGAAAAAAGCAATTGTACTTCACCATGAGCTTCGCGAATTATTTTTAAATATTCATGCAATAAATAAGTAGTTGCAAGGGCGTCACCATAAGCTCTGTGTCTATCATGAATAGTTATATTGAAATGGTCACATAAACAGTCTAAACGATAAGATAATAATTTTATTAGTTTTCTGCCTATTCTGACAGTGCATTGCTTTTCGGTATGGAAGTTAAACCCTGCTTCCCGAAACTCTTGTTTTACAAAATCGTAGTCAAAACTCACGTTATGTGCAACGAAACAATTATTAGAAAGAATATCGTAAAGTTGCGGTGCAATTTGATTATAAGTAGGGGCATTTTCTACCATTTCATTGGTTATATTGGTAATTTGAGTAATGAATTCAGGAATATTTCTTTGAGGATTTACTAAACTACGAAACTCATCAAGGATGTTTTTTCCATCAGTAATAATTGCTGCTATTTCAATGATTTTGTTATACCGATAATTTCCACCTGTTGTTTCTATGTCAACGACTGCGAAACGGGGTATTTCAAGTAATCGAAATAATTCAGACTTTTTCTTTTTCAAGGCTATGTACTTAAATATAATTTACGTTCTTTGTAAGCATTGAGGAAGAAGGGGTCTTGTAAAGAATGGATAAAACGAATTTCTTCACCAGTAGATTTCATTTCAGGACCCAGTTCTTTGGTTACTTCGGGGAACTTGTGAAATGAAAAAACTGGTATTTTGATTGCCCATCCTTTTTGTTCATAAGACCAATCAAAATCTTTGATTTTGTGGGTATTAAGCATAATTTTGGTTGCATAATTGACGTAAGGTTTTTGATGGGCTTTACAGATAAAAGGCAGGGTCCGAGAGGCTCTTGGATTGGCTTCAATAACATAAACTATTTCTTTTTGAATAGCAAACTGTACATTTAAAAAACCTTTCACGTTCATAGCAAGCCCCAATTTAATGGTGTAATCATGAATTTGATTTAAGACAGCATTTGATAAACTGAAGGTAGGTAAGGTAGCCATTGAATCTCCGGAATGGACTCCAGCAGGCTCAATATGTTCCATGATACCAATAATTTGGACTTGTTCACCATCACAAATGGCATCGGCTTCGGCTTCAATGGCACCACCTAAATAGTTATCAATCAGTACGTGATTATTAGGTAAATCTTTCAAGACATCAATTACATGCCTTTCTAAATCTTCGTCATTAATGATAATACGCATATTTTGCCCCCCTAAAACATAGGATGGTCTTACCAATACAGGATAACCAATTTCATTGGCACGCTCTAACGCTTCTTCTGCATTCTTTGCTATGCCGTAAAGGGGGTAAGGAATTCCTAAATCTTTCAGTAACGTAGAGAATCTTCCTCTATCTTCTGCTAAATCAAGAGAGTCAAAGGAAGTTCCTGCGATGGGAATTTTGTATTTATCTAACTTTTCTGCTAATTTAAGAGCGGTCTGTCCACCGAGTTGCGGGATAACAAAATCTGGTTTTTCATGTTGAATAATATCGTAAATATATTCCCAAAAAACAGGCTCAAAGTAAAGTTTATCTGCTATATTGAAATCTGTGGAAACGGTTTCAGGGTTACAATTTATCATGATGGTTTCAAAACCGAGTTCTTTTGCGGCTAATACTCCATGCACGCAGCAATAATCAAATTCAATTCCTTGCCCAATACGATTGGGTCCTGACCCTAAAATAACAACCTTCGGTTTTTTATTACTAGGAACGGATTCATTGACATCATCAAACGTTGAATAATAATAAGGGGTTTGAGCTTCAAATTCTGCGGCACAGGTGTCTACTGTTTTAAAAACACGTTTTATACCATATTTTTCTCGTAGGCTATAAATTTGAGATTCCCAACAACGCACTAAATGGGCGATTTGTCTATCTGCAAAGCCAAAAATTTTCGCTTTCAAAAGTAGTTCTTTGGGCAATGTATCCAAGCTGTAGTTCATGAGTTCTTTTTCTAATTCTACGGCTTGTTCAATTTGTTTTAAAAACCATTTATCTATTTTAGTGATATTACGGATAGTTCTTTCAGGAATACCAAATAGCAGGGCATCATGAATAAAAAAAAGACGATTCCAAGAGGGATGTTCTAAACCATGTAGGAGTTGGTCGTGATTACGAACTTCTCTGCCATCGGCTCCCAATCCATTTCTTTTGATTTCAAGTGATTGACAGGCTTTTTGTAATGCTTCATTAAAACTTCTTCCTATGCCCATTGCTTCTCCAACAGATTTCATTTGTAGGCCTAATGTACGATTCGCTCCTGGAAATTTATCAAAGTTCCAACGAGGAATTTTAACAATCACATAATCTAATGCGGGCTCAAAGAAAGCAGAGGTATTCCCAGTAATAGGATTTTGTAGTTCCTCTAAATAATAACCAATAGCCAATTTTGCGGCAATTTTAGCGATAGGGTAACCAGTCGCTTTAGAAGCTAATGCAGAAGAACGCGAAACCCTTGGGTTCACTTCAATTACAACAATTTCTTCCGTTTCAGGATGTATCGAAAATTGTATATTACAACCGCCCGCAAAAGAACCTAATGCATTCATAAGTTTAATTGCTTGATTTCTAATTTCTTGGTATAGCTTATCAGATAAGGTCAGTGCAGGAGCGACCGTAATAGAATCTCCTGTATGGATACCTGTGGGATCAAAATTTTCGATTGAACAGATAATGATCACATTGCCTGCAGAGTCTCGTAGTAGCTCTAATTCAAACTCTTTCCATCCGAAGATACTTTGTTCAATAAGGACTTCATGGATTGGGGAAGCATGTAAGCCACGTTTGAGTAGCGAATCAAAATCATTTTTATCATGAACGAAAGCACCGCCTGTCCCCCCTAAAGTAAAAGAAGGTCTAATTACCAACGGAAAACCAACGTACTGAGCGGCTTCTTTGCCTTCGATATATGAACGCGCAATTTTAGATTTAGGTACTTTTAAACCAATTTCTTGCATTAATGAACGGAACTTTTCTCTATCTTCTGCTTTTTGTATGGCTTCTAAATCTACACCAATAATCCGAACATTATATTTTTTCCAAAGTCCTTCTTGTTCACAATCCATGCATAAATTTAAAGCGGTTTGTCCGCCCATGGTGGGTAGTACCGCATCAATAGAATGATTAGCAAGAATTTGTGCAATCGATTCTACCGTTAAGGGCAATAAAAAAACCTCATCAGCGACGAGGTTATCTGTCATGATAGTAGCTGGATTAGAGTTAATTAAATAAACTTTTATTCCTTCTTCTCTTAATGATTTAGCGGCTTGCGTTCCAGAATAATCAAATTCACAAGCCTGACCAATCACTATTGGACCACTCCCAATAATCAAAACAGAACGAATTGTAGTATCTCTTGGCATATTAACTAGCAAAAATAATCCAAAAAGACTTTCATAAAACGCTTTATTTAAAATTTTATAAACATTATAACCTTACTTAAATAGCCATATGATATTTTTTTAAAGTTGTTATTTTACATCCTCCCAACATTACTTTTATGAAAATCTGTAAGTAAATAATGCCTTGAATTTAAATTTTAAAAAAATAAAAAAAATTTTTTGAAGAATAAAATTTATATGTAATTTTGCATCAGAGTAAAGAAAAGCGTTTAGTTATATTCTAGTTGTGGGGAGAGGTTACACCTTTCCCTTTTTTTATAAATGCTTTATATTTTTAATAATAAGTTGGCTTGTAATAAACCAACTTATTTACAGTTTTTTCTTTTAGTTTATTTTGCGGCTTTCACTAAATCTATAATCCCTTGAGTTCTTTTTCTGAATACATATTTGGAACGCAGGAATTTTTCTACTGGCCAACCTCTCCAAAGAACATAATTACCATTCGTATCTTTTTTATTGTAAACACCAATAGTTTCATCATCAAAAGTCCAAGTCATAACCTCGTTATTTTGAGAGAAATCTACTTTTACGTTCTGGAATTTATGATAGATGGTATGGTCAAACCACTGAGAGTTTACTCCTAAAACGCTTAATAAATCAGTGAATGCAGTGCCACCAATGGCGGTAGTGGCTTTTAAACGACCTTCCACTGTAAAACGAGGTTGTACATCTTTTCCTACCCAATAATCTCCATTATTAAACTGAAAATTGGCATAATCCCATACTTGGTCAAATTTTGCGGAGGCTTCAATCCATTTTGAAGGACCGTAAACAATTCTAGTAAACATAGGACCAAAAGTACCGGTCATACCATCATCATCCGCTAACTGGATAACCGTAATAGGAAAAGCTATTTTACTTTTTATATCTCCCGTTGAATCAGTGGCTTCAATAAGCTCCCAATTACCACGCATTAGCGTTTTCGTTGGTGTTGGTGCATCCTCAGGCACGCATGATGTTACCCATACTGTTATACAAACTACAATGAACAATCTGACTTTTCTCATAATATAATTTTTTGATTTAACAATAAAATATAAGAAAACTACGCAAATTCTGCACCATCTTAATAGGAAAGTTTGAAATTTTTGATTTTTTAAAAATTTTTAACATATAGACTTGAATATAAAATAAACTACTCCGTATACCATTAGATAATCACTCTATAAATAAAATATTACATCACTTACATTTTTGTACTAAAAACTCCCAGTACTCCCAAAGGAAAAGAAAGTGTTGATATAAAGATTATTACTGAAAGCAAACGATATTTAACGCCCATACTCATTAAATACAGAAAAAGCAAGAACAAATACCCATAAAAAGTTTCAAATAATTATAGAGAATAAAAAATTTTAAATGGTTACCATTTTTCTAAATATTGCAAAACGCTGTTCAATATCACTTTTTTTTACATCGTATAGTCCCAGAGGTCCAAGATGTTCTACACAAAAACTTGCCATAACCGAACCAAAAACTAGTGCCGCTTTCATATCTTCAAAGGCAATATATCTTTGTTTAGAAAGTTGATAGAGGTAACCAACGAATCCTCCTGCAAAGGTATCTCCGGCGCCCGTAGGGTCTATTACATCAATGGATAGATAAGCAGGACAAAAAAAGTACTCATCTTTATGAAAAATCAAAGCCCCATGCTCACCTTTTTTTATGACTACAAAACGAGGACCCATTTTTTGTATCTTTAATGCGGCTTTATATAAAGAAAATTCCCCTGAAAGTTGC
Source organism: uncultured Bacteroidia bacterium (assembly GCA_938005475.1). Taxonomy (GTDB): domain Bacteria; phylum Bacteroidota; class Bacteroidia; order J057; family CALLMJ01; genus CALLMJ01. Next base: position 11,469 of record CALLNY010000105.1, read on the forward strand.
CTTGCTTCTTCATCATTGATAGTAAGGACATCTACTAATTTCAAAGTTTCCATTAAACTATCCCAAGCAGTATCCATCCAAAAGTTCATTGTATCCATTACCACCAATTTAGGGCGTTCCCTCAACTGGGTTATAACACTTCTTTGCACATCTGGTGTTAGATTCCCTAACATTAAAAATTCGCAGTCTTGATATTTATCAGGAACTATAGGATTAAAATCACTTAAAACATTAAGTTCAGTAACTAAAGTATCCCGAGAATTCAAATCTTGATGATACTTACCTGACCAAAAAAAAGATTTATTTTCTTCTTGTATTTCTAAACCCGATAAATCAATACCTTTTTCTTGAAATAACTTTAACGTTTCTTTTGGGAAATCACCCCCTACTACTGAAATAAGATGAATTTTATCCACAAAACAAGACGCAGAAAGCATGATATAGGTTGCGGCTCCGCCTATAATTTTATCGGTTTTAACGAAAGGTGTCTCAATAGCATCAAAAGCTACAGACCCCACTACTAATAAACTCATATCCCCTACAAAAACTTTGCAAAGTTACTATTTTTTCAATACGCATTCATAAATTTGTGATTATCTTTGCGAACATTAAAGTTCATGTGGTCAAAATTTGCCGATATTATCCTCCATTACAGAAAAACCTTCCTCTGGTTTATTGGTTTATCAACCTTGATAATGGGATATTTAGGAACCAAAGTAGAAATTTTTCAAGAATTTGTGAAAGTAGTTCCTGCGGATGACCCCGATTTTATTCAATATCAACAATTTAAAAAAACCTTCGGCGAAGATGGTAATGCCTTGATTATCGGTATAGAAGCCTCTCATAAATTATTTGAACCTACTTTTTTTCAAGAACTTAAACAACTCTCCGACTCCATAAATCAATTAGAAGGTATACAAAAAGTAACTAACTACACCCAATTACCCGAACTGTATCGTAATGACTCTTTACGAAACTTTGAAATAAAAACGCTTTTCCACGATACAACCTCCCTTCAATCCATTCAACAGAAAATTTTAAATCACCCATTCTACAGACAATATATTTTTGATAGTAGCTATACTACTACGGTGTGTGCCCTCACTTTAACTAACGAAATACTCAATTCTAAGAAAAAACATAAGTTGCTGTGGGACTCTATGAATCGTTTTGAGGATTTGGGAAAAAAACATGGCGTAAAAATCCATTTCGCGGGACTACCGTACGTAAGAACTTATAACGCTCAAAAACTACCCCAAGAATTAGCTCTTTTCATGGTTCTTGCTACCGTCGTAACCGCAGTTACCTTGTTTCTTTTTTATCGCTCCTGGATGCCCGTCATCTTTCCTATGCTCACTATCGCGTTGACAGCCGCTTGGTCCCTTGGGCTCATCACTTTATTTGGTTACAAAATTACTATCCTAACTGCTCTTTTACCTCCACTTTTAGTCATAATTGGAATCCCCAATAGCGTTTACATGATGTCTGACTATCACGAAGAGTTTGTAAAACTTGGTAGCAAAGAAGCCGCCCTCAAAGCCATGATTAAAAAGCTGGGTATGGTCACTTTAATGATTAACGCTAATACCGCTTTCGGCTTCCTTACTCTCTATTTCACCAGCGTAGTCGTGCTACAACAATTTGGTATTATTGCCTTTCTCGGAACTATGATAACTTATTTCTTGACCATCATCATGTTACCAGGTATTTTTTCCTTGCTCCCTGACCCTACCTACAAAACTACTAAACATCTAGATGCTAAACGCTTAAATCAAATCATTGAAAGCATTGCTCAACTCGTCAAAAATCATAAAAAAGCCATTTATATCGTTTCAGTTACCCTAAGCATCATCGGTACAATAGGTATTTTCAGACTATATGCAGTTTCATATATGGTAGACGACCTCCCCTCCGAAGCCAATATCATGAAAGATTTACGTTTCATGGAAGAAAAATTTAATGGCGTCTTCCCTTACGAAATCATTATAGATACCCAAAAGAAAAATGGGCTCAAGAACTATAATACCCTCAAAAAAATTGAAAAACTCCAAAACGAATTAGAAAAATTACCCGAACTCTCCAACGGAATTAGTATTATTAACCTGTTAAAACTGAGCCGTTACGCTTATTTCGGCAACCAACCTGAACAATATACCTTCCCAACCAAAGATGAACTCGCTTTCATAACAGATTACAGCCGTAATACAAACCCCAAATCCCAAAATAATTTATTAGATGCATTAGCGGATAGTTTAAATCAAAAAGCAAGACTTCAATTTTACGTAAAAGATATTGGTTCTCAAAAAATACCTACTTTAATAGCTCAAACCGACAGCATCATTCAAACTATTTTCCCCAAAGAAGGTAAAATTCAAACTCATATTACAGGGACTACCAAATTATTTTTAAAAGCGAATGAATATCTCGTAGACAATCTCTATTGGAGTTTACTAGCCACTTTCTTAATTATTGGTTTACAGATGTTTGTTTTATTTTGGTCATGGAGAATCATGATTATCAGTTTGTTAGTAAACTTAATTCCGTTAATAGTAACCGCAGGGCTCATGGGCTATGGTGGTATCCCACTTAAACCTTCAACCGCACTCATTTATGGTATTGCCTTCGGTATCGCTATTGATAACTCTATTCACTTGCTCGCAATGTATTGGAACCGCAGAAAACATGGTGAAAGTATCCCCGATGCCATTTATACCAGCATTAAAAGAACTGGTATGAGCATCATTTACACCTCCTCTATTTTATTAGCAGGTTTTATTATTTTTACTCCTTCCGCTTTCGGTAGCACCCGAGCGTTGGGTGTACTTACCTCCATGACCCTGTTTATTGCCTTGTTTTCTAATTTAATTTTACTTCCCGCTCTCGTTGAACAATTTGATGTGCCTTCCACCAAAGAAGAATTAGCCTCCGGTTGGATTAACGAAGAAAATTTAGCAGTTGACGATGAAGATAATGAAGTTACATTAAAACCATAAGTATGCAGACGTTCTATGATTTTGCAGTTATCGGGGCAGGTGCTGTGGGATTGTCTACAGCCTATAAACTCATGAAAAACTTCCCAGACGCTAAAATTTTAGTATTAGAAAAAGAAAAAGAAGTTGCGGCTCATCAAACAGGACATAATTCTGGTGTCATTCATTCAGGACTATACTACAAACCAGGTTCTAAAAAAGCCCAAAATTGTTTTAACGGAAGAGAGCAACTCGTGCAATTTGCGAAGGAACACCACATAAAGCATGATGTATGCGGAAAAATTGTTGCCGCCGCCTGCGAAGATGAACTACCCAGATTAAAAAAAATCTATCAAACCGGCTTACAAAATGGCTTAATCGCTATTAAAATGTTAGACAATAAAGAAACCCAAGCTATTGAACCTTTCTGCAAAGCCATTCAAGCAATTTGGGTGCCCTACACTGGAATTATAGATTTCCCCAGCGTATGCCGTAAGCTCGCTGAACTGCTTCAACATCATAACCATACCTTACTTTTTAATCATACTCTCATCAAAATTCAAAAAAATTCAGACCATACCTACTCTTTACTAACTAACCATAATACCTTCAAAACCAAGTTTATGATTGCTTGTGCAGGTTTACATTCGGATAGAATCGCAAAATTAGAAGGCTTACCCCTCAAAATGCAAATTGTAGGCTTTCGTGGCGATTATTACGAACTCACACAGGAAGCACAACATAAAGTCAGAAATTTAATTTATCCCGTTCCTAATCCCCAGTTTCCATTTCTTGGTGTACATTTCACACGTATGGCATTAGGTGGCATTGAATGTGGTCCCAACGCAGTATTTACCTTTAAACGAGAAGGTTATAAGAAAACAGATTTCAATTTCCAAGATACATGGGAAGCATTAACCTATATAGGCACTCTCCGATTCATAGCAAAGCATTGGCGTTTCGGGCTTGCTGAATATCGTAGAGCTTTCTCTAAATCTCTATTCCTAAAACAATTACAACGTTTATTACCTGACTTAAAATTAAACGATTTAAAACCAGGTCGGTCTGGTGTTAGAGCTATGGCTTTAGACGTTAATGGTAACATGGTTGATGATTTTGCTTACGAGGTTACTCCTAATTCCATTCATGTATTAAATGCACCTAGTCCTGCCGCTACCGCTTGTCTTGCTATTGCCGATGATATCCTCCAACTAGCTAAAATTACTTGGAAGTTGTAAATTATGAATAAACACTAAAAACACACACTATTTTGGGGATTAGTAATCGTCTATCTATACCTTGCTTTAAGATCATAGAAAGAAAACAAAGTAAACAAAAATTTGCAGAGTAATCTTGATTATTCCTAAATTGCGAACGTTTTTATTATGGAAAATCCCATTATTCAGGATATCTTAAATGGTAAAAAACCTAAACCTTTGGCTCTTATTGTTGATGATGAAAAAATTATTTTAGACTCCTTTGCAGATTTATTAAGGAATACTATTGGTAAATTTTACAATATTTATACGGCTTCCTCAGGGGAAGAAGCCCTAGATATAGTGAAAAGCTTTTTACAACAAAACCGTGAAGTAGGTCTAATTATTTCGGACCAACTCATGCCCGGTATGAAAGGGGATGATTTCTTGATAGAAACCCACAAAATAGCACCTAATGCCATTAAAATTATGCTTACAGGACAAGCTGAAGGTATTAACGTCGGTAAAGCTTTGAACTATGCTAATCTCTACCGTTATCTCCATAAAACCGCTAACGACCAATTGGATATTCAACGAACTATTGAAGAAGCCTCTAAAGCCTATTTTAATCACTTAATCATTAACTACCAACAAAATACCTTAAAATCTCTGAACGAAACCTCCCTCAAACTATCAGCCGCAAAAAACTACGAAACTTTATTCCGTATACTTCTCGATAATATACCTATTTTTTTACAGTTTCAAGCCTGTAAAATTATTCTAATTCAAAACACCCAACAATTACTAGCCGCAGAAAGAAACCAAGAAACAGTCATTATTCATACAACTCCATTAGAACTTAACCTTTTACCTTCTGAACTTTTAACAATTTTAGAGAATGAAAAAAAAATATTAACCAATCAACAAGTAACTTCTCTTGCTTTAAGTGCCAAGTCTTGGATAGCCTACCCTATTTTTGACAACTCAGAAAACATGCTGCGTGCCATCTTATGGATTGAACATTCTTCTCCAAATTACTATTCATTAGATGAACTTCAAAACCTTCTTACGCTTACCGCCCAATTCAGTATTGCCTATGAAAATGTAAGTTTTATTAGTACATTAGAAGAAAAAATCCAAATTCGAACCCAACACCTAACTGAAACCTTAGAGCAACTCATGGCAGTTAATTCGCATAAAGATAAAATGATACAAATTGTATCGCACGATGTGCGCTCCCCTATTTCTGGTGTCGCTGAATTAGCTGGTTTATTAATGAACCCTGCCAACGCTGAAGACAAAGAAAAAGTCATGCGTTATGCTAAATTGATTAACCAAGAAGCCAATAACGTCGTTAAATTTGTCTCCGATATTTTAGACCTATCCAAACTTGAATCAGGAACTATATTAGTAAACAAAGAAATTGCTTCTATCACCACCTTCCTAAAAGAAATGGTGTTAAGATTTGAGCCTCAATCTATTGCTAAACAAATTGCATTAGAAACCAGTCTTCACGAAGAAATAAAGTGCGCTTTTGACAGTAGCAAACTACAAATGGCCGTTTCTAATATTTTAAGCAACGCTTTTAAATTCACTCCCAAAGGAGGAAAAGTATTTATCGGCTTAAATCACGACAATCACTTCGCTAAAATTACCATATCTGATACAGGTATAGGAATACCCCGTGAAGATTTACCTAAAATCTTTGAAAAATTTGCTGTCAAACAAAGAAAAGGAACTAGCGGTGAAAAAGGTACAGGGCTGGGTTTAAGTATCGCATGGCAAGTCGTTCAATTACATGGTGGAACGATTGAAGTACATTCCGAAGTAGGAAAAGGTACAAGTTTTATCATTTACATTCCATTAAACTAAATTTTTCTTCAAACAAATAAAAAATTTTTATTTCTAATATGTTCTATTTAATTTTGCTAAAAATCTGATTAACATGAAAAAATTAGTTTTAATTATCATCTTGATGAGTAGTTTGGCTTACGCTCAATGCACAGTAGACACTCAAACTCCTAATACCACAGGCTTGTACCCTAATCCTCTACCAACAAGTTCTATTGGTGTTCCTTATAATCAAAGTGTTACAATGGTTTTTCCTACCCAATCGGATACAACGATAACGATACAAGGTTTTGGATCACAAACTTTCACCGCTTACTACACTTCTTTCCAAGTCCAGCAAGTAAGTGGGATACCTCAAGGATTGACCATGCCTTTAAGTTCTTGTAATGCATCAAATTGTACTTACTCCATCAACCCTAATCAAACCAATAGAGGCTGTATGACCCTATCTGGTACCCCCACCGAATCCGGAACTTTTCAAATAACCACTACTAATTACGCAAATGGATATACTATCATGCCCTTTTCCATTCTACTTATTGGTCTTAACGCAGGAGATACTTTAAATTTTGATGACCCTCGAATAAATTCGATACCCGGTTTATCCGGAATTATCACAGGTTTTAGAACTCAAACCTATTCTACACCGCTACAAATCCTTACTACTTCTACCGCTAAACCTCAACAAAAATTAAATGCCATCCTCTATCCCAATCCAGGAAAAGCCCCATCTCTTCAATGGTTTGCTATCGGTCTAACGCATATCCAAATTAAAAATACCCTCGGGCAATCTATTTTTGAAACTACTTTAAACGCTCATGGTATCTACAACTTTAATTTACCTATCTTACCTAACGGTCTTTATTTTGTAAACCTTACGAGTGCTGAAGATTTCCAATCCTTGAAATGGATATGCGAATAGACTCAGTCCAACAAGCCCATTAAGTTTATTTCGGCAAAGTTCATTGAAAAGCGAAGCGAGTTTATCAAAATGACCATACCTCAGTAGTGTTTTTATTTAAGCTTGGCAACCACTATTCATTAATCAATCTTTTGATAAAACTAATAATCAGTAAAGATTACAAAATAACCGTAATCTTATTAGCACGCTATTTGAGTAATAATAATGCAAGATTCTCAACGTGATGCGTATGAGGGAACATATCAAAAGGTTGAACAATCTCTAAATCATACTTCTCGGACAGAAGTTGTAAATCACGAGCCTGCGTTGCGGGATTACAAGAGACGTAAACAATTTGTGGAGCTTCAATTTCTAATAATTTTTTTACTACTTTTGTGTCCATACCTGCACGTGGTGGGTCTGTTATAATTACATCCGGTTTTCCCCATTGCCTAACAAAATCCCATGTAAGCATTTTTCCCATGTCCCCAGCAAAATACTCCAAATGGTTTAAGTTATTGATTTTTAAATTGTAAACTGCATCCCCTACCGCCGTAGAAACATATTCAATTCCCACAATTTTTTTAGCAAGTTCCGAAACAAAAATTCCTATGCTACCGCATCCTGCATATAAATCATATATTATATTCACAGGAGTGGATATCCATTTTTTTATAGTTTGATAAAGTTTTAACGCTTGTAAACTATTAGTTTGGAAAAAAGTCAAAGGACTAATCCGAAATTTTTTGTCTTCTAAAAGCTCATAAATATAACCCTCTCCTTTATGAACCTCCCATATTAAATCAGTATAAGTGTCATTTTTTTTGGTGTTTATAAGGGTTACGAACGTAGTAACTTCGGGGAATTTATCTATAATAAATTGCACAAGTTTTTGTTGTTTTTCAGGAATATAATCTCCTAGAATCAATCCTACCATTAGTTGATGAGTGAATTCAGTAGTTCGAAACAATAAATTTCTTAAAAAACCCTTTTGTTCACGAGGATTATAAAAAGTTAAACCATTTTCTAAGGCATGTAATCTGATAGCATTTCTTATTTTATTTACCAATTCATTTTGCAAGTAACAATTTTCGATGTTTACTACTTTATCCCAAAAATTTGGTACATGAAAACCTAATGCATTATTTTCATCGGGTAAATTTTTATCACTTTTCCAGGCATAAGTAGAGAACGAAAATTCTAATTTATTGCGATAAAAGAAAGTTTTTTCTGATCTTTGAATAGGTAAAATGGTTTTGGGTTGAAGTTTAGCAATTCGTAAAATAGCATCTTCTACTTGTTTTTGTTTGAAATTTAACTGTGCATCATAACTCATATATTGTAACTTACATCCGCCACAAGCTCCAAAATGCGAACATAAAGGAATTATCCGATTTGATGAAGGTTGAATAATTGTTTGAACCTCTGCCTCAAAATATTTTTTTTGTTTTTTGTAAACCCATGCATTGACCACATCCTCAGGTATGGCATTTTTCACCATGACCACTTGCTCTGCATGCCTCCCCAGTCCCCGACCATCAGAAATCAAATCTATAATTTTTAGGTTTTCTATTAAAAAAGGTGTAAATTTCATTATGGCAAAATTAGGAATTTTATTTATTTTGTTGTTTCAATTACAAAGCATTGAAAGTATCTTTTTCGGTCATTGAACCTTACTTTTACCAATATTTTCAAAAAGTAGGTGTTTGTTCGGTAGAAAAATTGGATAAAGAAATTTTGTATTTGGAGAAATGGCTTAAACAAGGAAAACATGGTAAAATGAAGTACCTTGAAAATCACATAGAAATGCGTAGAAATCCTAAATTACTGTTAGAAGATGCTAAAACTGCAATTGTTGTATTAAAAAATTACTATCAGAAACAAAAACCGAATTGGTACCATGAAAATGCAAAAATTTCCAATTATGCTTGGGGCAAAGACTACCATCTGGTCATACGTAATCAATTAGAAAAAATTATTCAAGAACTAAAACAGATAATAGGAAATTTTTCTTATAGAATTTGTGTGGATTCCGCTCCGTTCATGGATAAAGTATGGGCTAAAAAAGCAGGTTTGGGATGGATAGGTAAAAACACCAATTTAATACACCCTAAAATAGGCTCTTATTTCTTTATTGGAACAGTATTAGCCGATTTTGTAGTGGATTACCAATCTATCCTTATGAAAGATTATTGCGGTACTTGCAATAAGTGCATTGAAGCTTGCCCTACCCAAGCACTGAAACCCTACGAAATCGATGCCTCTCGTTGTATTTCCTATCTTACGATTGAATTAAGAGAAGATATACCACAAGAATTCCATAATTCATTAGCAGGTTGGGCTTTTGGTTGTGATATTTGCCAACAAGTTTGCCCATGGAACCGTTTTAGTAAAGACCATCATGAACCTGATTTCAATCCTTTAAATTTAAGTATTTTATTTGACCTAAATGAACTAGAAACTATGAGTAATAAACAATTTCAAAAGAAAATCTCTGACTCTGCCATCAATAGAATCCGTAAAAATAAATGGCTTCAAAATTTAAGAAAAAATAAATAATTGATTATCAATGATATATTTTTTTACTTTACAAAAGAATTTTTTTAAAAAATTTTTTTGATATAAAAAAACTCTATTATATATTTGTAATTAAAAATCCAATTTCCTATGAAAAGTGTATTTTTTTGTTTTTGTTTTGTATGGGCTTTTACAAGTATCACTACTTTAAAAGCCCAAAATCAGAATAGGAATGCAGCAAAAACGGCTGTCAGTCCAACGAACAGTCTTCCGGTAGAACCGCGTTTGCAAGCAAGTTTGGATTTACTTACTCAATCGCTAAAAGCAAATGCTAATTCACCGCAAGATAAAATTCAGAATTTAGTATTTACAGAACCCGAGTTTGTGGCTATTTATGAACAAACTTACAACAAAGAACCTGGCGAAAAAGATAAAACTATTTTTGAACAAAAAAAGGCAAATGTATTAAGTTTGTTAAATGATTTTAGAAATCCTAACTTACAAACTCAAGTTCTGAATGTACAAGAAAGAAGCGGCGATAATTCATTAAGAGCGATGGTGGTAACTGTTAAGTTTACCCATCAAAACCTTAACAAAATCGCAAAATTGATAATGATTAAGTTTAATCAGAATTACAAAATCATGATGTTAGATGAATAAAATTTGTCGTATGAAAAGTAAGTTTATTTTGTTATTAGTAGGGTCTTTAGTATTTCCTTTATGGAATTACGCCCAGTTTTACAATGATGGACAGATTCGTTTAAGAATTTGGGTACACAAAGTATGGTCTAACGTTGATGATGCTTTATGTACTTCTGGTCCTGATTATGTTTTTAGAGACATTCAAGTGAGAGTTCCCAATCCAACAGGAGGATTTAATACTTCCCCATTAGGATTAAACATGCGAACGGATAACTGTAACCAATCCGAATGGATGGCGTTTGACCCCTTAGAAGGTTGCCAATACCGCCAAGTTCCTGCGGGTAGTGGTTTTCACCCAATGACATCTTCCAACCCCGAAGGAATTCTTGTCTTTGATAGGACGTATACTACCTCCGTTGCCCCTAACTCGTTTGATTGGAGAATAGGCGAAGCCTTTGAAAATGATTGTGGGGATGTATGGACATACCAAAGCTCTTGCGGATTCTTAGGTTTAGAATCCGATGATGCGAGAGTATTTGGGAATTGGAATGCCGCTTATCACAGTTTTAGGGGAGCACCTCCCGGAGTAGTACATTACGTTCAATCCGATGGGCTTGAATCTACTGGTGAATTCAGAGCTTACTACCTGTTACTCGCTTTCCGCTGGGACTGGATTACTCCTTTACCCAATTTACCCTCCG